>NZ_JAFCUB010000015.1:0-80806 GCF_049896325.1 Caulobacter sp. DWP3-1-3b2 | reverse complement strand
CTTGCTCTGCGTCTGACGATGTCAAGGATGGGGCGGAGCGCCGCCGCGACGCGGCCGCCAGAGGCGGTCCTTGACATCGTCAGACGCCAGAGCTCCGATCCACCAAGGGTTTAAGGCGCATCCGCTGGGGCGGATGCGGCTCGCCGTCAGCTGTTGTTGGTGGCGCGACCGTCGGGCCCGCGGGCGACGCCCTTGAGCGGCCCTTCGCTAGAGCATTTTTCGAGCGAAGTAGTTCCGGTTCGCGTGAAGAAAAATGCGTCAAAACAGAAGATTAGAGCTCTCGGCCTGACGCAGTCAGGTCGGGAAATGCTCTAGTACCCCTCTTCCAGGCTCGCCAGCCGGGCGGCCTGGTCCTCGGCGATCAGGGGCTTGATGATGTCGTCCAGGGCGTCGCCCTCCATCACCCGGGAGAGGTTGTAGAGGGTCAGGTTGATGCGGTGGTCGGTGACCCTCCCTTGCGGGAAGTTATAGGTGCGGATGCGCTCGGAGCGGTCGCCGCTGCCGACCTGGGTCTTGCGGGCGTCGGAGCGGGCGTCGTCGAGGGCCTGGCGCTGCATGTCGTAGAGCCGGGCCTTGAGGTTCTTCATGGCCTTGGCGCGGTTCTGGTGCTGGGACTTTTCCGAGGAGGTGACGACCACGCCGGTGGGCAGGTGGGTGATGCGGACGGCCGAGTCGGTCTTGTTGACGTGCTGGCCGCCGGCCCCGGAGGAGCGGTAGGTGTCGATGCGGATGTCGGCGTCGTTGATCTCGATCTCGACGTCCTCGGCCTCGGGCAGCACGGCGACGGTGGCGGCCGAGGTGTGGATGCGGCCCTGGGCCTCAGTGGCCGGCACGCGCTGGACGCGGTGGACGCCGCTCTCAAACTTCCAGCGACCGAACACCCCGTCGCCGCTGACCGAGGCGATGATTTCCTTGTAGCCGCCCATCTCGCCCTCGGAGACGCTGTCGACCTCGACCTTCCAGCCCTGAAGTTGGGCGTAGCGCTGGTACATGCGGAAGAGATCGCCGGCGAACAGGGCCGCCTCGTCGCCCCCCGTGCCAGCCCTGACTTCGAGAATGGCGGAAGCGTTCTCGTCCTTGTCGCGAGGGGCCAGCATCAGGGCCAGGTCGCGCTCCATGACGGGAAGCTTCTCGTCGAGGGCCTGGATTTCGTCGGCGACCATGGCGGCCATTTCGGGGTCGGCGGCCATCTCCTGGAGGCCAGCGCGCTCGGCGGCCAGCTTGGCCAGGGCCTCGACGGCCTCGGCCACCGGGCGGATTTCGGCGTGCTCCTTGGAGAGCCTGACGATCTCGGCCCCGTCCGTCGCGGCGCCCATCCGGGCTTCCACCTCGCGGAAGCGGTCGAGAACTTGGTCGAGGCGGGCCTGGGGCAGTCGCAAGGGAGGGTCACATGGTCTGGAAGGGGTGGGGCGGTCTCTGTACCCCCAGCGATCGCCGCCGTCGAGTTCCGCCTCAGGGCACGGGCTTGACCTCCACCGAGGCCAACATGCGCACCGAACGCCCCGGGCGCAGGTCGCCGTCGACCACCAGCCGATACGGGCCCTCCTTGGCGTCGAGCGGCTGGCCGTCCTTGCTGTCGGCGATGATCACCGGATTGGTCCGATAGATCGGGTCGGTCTCGCCCAGGGAATAGGTCGCGGTGAAGCCGTCCGCGCCCTTGGCGACCACCACCTGGTTCAGATAGCGGCCCATCAGCCGGTCGCCCGACACCACGCCGGCCTTGAGCAGGGCGGCGTTGAGCACCGCGCCTTCGTAGGTGATCGGATGGCCGTGGGCGGTGAAGGTGGCCTTGGCGCGCGGCAGGGCCTTGAGGTCGGCCGGGGTCAGAACTACCGAGTCGCGACCGACCACTGTGACCTTGATGTCCTGGGCCAAGGCGGGGGTCCAGGCCAAGGCCAGGACAGCGGTCAGGATGAGCGGGAAACGCATGGGCGGACCTCGGATTGGCCACTGATGTGGGCCCGATCCGGCGTTCGAGGCAAGCGCTCGCCGCTCAACCGGTCTCGACAACCAGCGGATACAGCGAGGCGACCAGCAGCGCGGCCATGGTCAGGTTGAAGGTCCGCAACACGGCGGGGCGGTCGAGGAACCGTCTCATCCCTTGGCCGAAACCGGCCCAGGCCGCGCTGCAGGGCGCGCCGACCAGCATGAAGGTCCCGGCCACGATGAACACCGCGCTGCTCGAGCCCTCGGGCGTGTAGGTGCTGGCGGCCGTCAGGGCCATGGCCCAGGCCTTGGGATTGACCCATTGAAAGGCGGCCGCGCCGAGGAAGGTCATTGGCCGCGCGCCGGCCTCCCTGTCGCCGATCCCCTTGGCCGTGCCGATCTTCCAGGCCAGCCACAGCAGATAACCGCCCCCGACCCAGCGCAGCAACTCGTGCAGCACCGGCCAGGCCCTGAACACCCCGCCCAGTCCCAGCCCCATGGCCAGCACCATCACGCCTAGTCCCACGCTGATCCCCAGGATGTGCACGATCGTCGCCCGAAACCCGAAGTTCGCGCCGGACGCCAGCAGCATCATGTTGTTGGGGCCGGGCGTGCCAGCCGTGGCGAAGGCGAACAGGACGAAGGCGAGCAGAAGTTGGGCGGTCATGGCGGACACTCCAATCCGACGAATGTCACGGTAATCTTGCCGATTGCATCACGAGTCAAAAACTATATTGCTCCAGTGACAATTCTGGAGACCTGCGTGGCCGCCTGGACCCCGACCCTCCCGCCCGGCGACTCGCCGCTCTATGAGCGCCTGCTCGACGCGCTACGCGCCGACATCGCGTCTGGAGCCCTGAACGACGGTGACCGTCTGCCGCCGCAGCGCGAACTCGCCCATCGCCTGGGCCTGGGCTTGGGCACGGTGACCCGCGCCTATGTCGAGGCTGAGAAGGCCGGGCTGGTCAAAGGTCATGTCGGGCGCGGCAGCTTCGTGCGGAACGCGGCCACCGCCGGGCGGCCAGTGATGAAAGACCAGGGCCCGATCAATCTCAGCCAGAACATCGCGCCGGTCGGCCCCGGCGCGGCGCGGATCGTCCAGACCCTGGCCCGGCTGCAGCGCCGATCCGACCTGATCGACAACCTGGCCTACGCCCCATCGACAGGGCTTGAGACCCACCGCAGGGCCTTCGCGACCTGGCTGTCGCGCACCGCCGGGGTCGAACGCGCCGACTGGCGCCAGCTGATCTGCTGCGCAGGCGCCCAGCAGGCCCTGAGCCTGGCCCTGGCCGCCCTGTGCCGGCCGGGCGACGCGGTGCTGTGCGAGGCCGCCACCTTCCCCGGCGCCCGGGTGCTGGCCGACCACGCCGGCTATCGCCTGACCGGCGTGGCCATGGACGGCGAAGGCCTGCTGCCCGACGCCTTGGACCGGGCGGCGGCGAACGGGGCCAAGGCGGTGTTCGTCTTGCCCACCTTGCAAAACCCCACTGGCCGGATCATGGGCGCCGCGCGCCGCGCCGACATCGTGGCGGTCGCCCGCAAACGCGACCTGTGGATCATCGAGGATGGCATCTATGCGATCTTTGGTGGCGATCCCCTGCCCGCGCTGGTCGAGCTGGCGCCCGAACGGACGATCCACGTTTCGGGGCTCTCCAAGGCGCTATCGCCCGGCCTGCGGGTCGGCTTCCTGCTGGCCCCGCCGGGCGAGGTGTTCGAGCGGGTGATCCACGCGGTGCGCGCCCAATTCTACGCCCCCCCCAATTTCGGCGCCCTGATCGCCACCCAGTGGATCGAGGACGGCTCGGCCGACGCCATCGCCGGCGAGATCCGCGACGAGATGGGCCAGCGGCTGGCCCTGTCGCGTGGGATCCTTGGCCCGGCCATGGAGACCCCCGCCTCGGCCTTCAGCCCGCACATCTGGCTGCCGATGGACGAGCTGGCGGCCGAACGCCTGGCGGGCCGCGCCCTGCGCTGCGGTGTCGAACTGACCCCGCCCGGCGCCCCAATCGTCGCCCCAGGCCTGGAGAGCGGCGTGCGGCTGTGTCTGGGCGCGGCCAGGGATCAGGCCGAGCTGGAACGCGCGCTGGGTGTGGTGGCGGAGGCGCTGTCAGGCGCCGACGATCGCTCGCGGGCGATGATTTGACGACCGCAGAGGTGTTGCCCGTAAGGGTCTGAAAACGGGTGGATGTCGAAGTTTAAGCCCCGGACAGCGAATTGCCTCGCCAACTTCAGCTTCGTGACGTTGGCGATGAGTGCAGTAGCGGCGTGATGCGCCTCGATCGGAGGCAAATATCCGCATGCGTCTGCGGATCGGCCCGGTATGAGAATGAGACGCCGAGCCCGCCCCTACTCCGCCGCGATCGCCTCGGCCTCGTCGGCGGCGGCTTGAAGCACCGCGGCGCGTTGTTCGACCAGTTCGACGATGTGGTCGATCATGCCGTCGTTGGACTGTTTGTGGTTGGGCTTGCCGGCCATGTAGACCATGCCTGAGCCGGCGCCACCGCCGGTGAAGCCCAGGTCGGTCATCAGGGCCTCGCCAGGGCCGTTGACCACGCAGCCGATGATCGACAGCGACATCGGCTGGGAGATGTGAGCCAAGCGCGCTTCCAAGGCCTCCACCGTCTTGATGACGTTGAAGCCCTGACGCGCGCAGGACGGGCAGGCGATGATGTTGACCCCGCGGTGACGCAGGCCCAGCGATTTGAGGATGTCGAAGCCGACCTTGATCTCCTCGACCGGGTCGGCGGCCAGCGAGACGCGGATGGTGTCGCCGATGCCGGCCCACAGCATGGCGCCGATGCCGATCGACGACTTGACCGTGCCGGTGCGTAGGGCCCCGGCCTCGGTGACGCCCAGGTGAAGCGGGCAGTCGATGCGTTCCGACAGCTGATGGTACGCCGCCACCGTCATGAACGGATCGGACGCCTTCACGCTGATCTTGAACTCGTGGAAGTCGTGGTCCTGCAGGATGCGGGCGTGGTTCAAGGCGCTCTCGACCATGGCGTCAGGGCACGGCTCGCCGTACTTTTCCAGCAGGTCGCGCTCCAGCGAGCCGGCGTTGACCCCGATCCGCATCGAGCAGCCGTAATCGCGGGCCGCCTGGATGACGTCGCGGACGCGGTCAGGCGAACCGATATTGCCCGGATTGATCCGCAGGCAGGCCGCGCCGTTTTGCGCCGCCTCAATGCCGCGCTTGTAGTGGAAGTGGATGTCGGCCACCAGCGGCACCCGGCTCTCGCGGGCGATGGTCTTGAAGGCCGCCGTGGAATCGGTGTCGGGGCACGAGACCCGAACGATGTCGGCGCCGGCTTCTTCCAGCTGGCGAATCTGCTCCAGCGTCGCTGCGGCGTCGCTGGTCAGGGTGTTGGTCATCGACTGGACGGTGATCGGGGCGTCGCCGCCCACCTCGACATTGCCAACGCGGATCTTGCGCGACGTGCGGCGCTCGATCGAGCGCCACGGGCGAATGTGGGTGTGGTCGGTGGCCATGGCGTCAATCTAAGGCGTTTGGCGACGGAACCCAAGACCGTCATGAAAATGTCGCCCGCCGTCGGCTTCGCTGGCCGGAGGGCGACAGGATTACTGAGGGGCGGCCGGCGGGGCGACCGGAGCCACCGGGGCCGCGACCAACTTGCTCAGCGTCACTTGCGGTGTCGCCAGGCGCGTGGCCAGCACGCCGTTGACATAGACGTCGAAGGCGGTCGGGTCGGAGACATCGGCGACCAGGCCAGCAGTGCGCGGGGCGCGGAACGACTCTCCAGTTGCCATCCAGCGGGCGAAATAGGTCGAGTCGCCGGCCCCGTGCACGGCCAGCGAGGCGGGCTTGCGGGCCTGCAGCACGACACCCGAGGCGTCGGCGGCCGTGGCGCCATAGATCGCGCCCTTGGGGCGGAACGGCGTGCCGACCCGGGTCAACTGGAGCGCGTCGGCGGTTGCGCCAGCGGCTTCCGCGCGGGACTTGGAGGCGGCGGTCACAGCGTCGGCAGAACCGCCATTGGCGGCGGCGTCGTCGAGGCCGGGGGTCTTGTAGGGCTCGGGCGTGGTCGATTCGACCGGAGCCGGCAGGGGGGCGCCCAGCGGGACCGAACCCGGCGTGGCGTTGGGATCGACCGGAATGGCGGCGGGCGCGGCGACCGCGGCGCTGGCCTGCTCCCGGGCCACCAGGGCGGGCGGGGCGTCCTTGGCGATGGCGCGCTGGGCGACGTTCCACAGCACGATGGCGGCGACGATCAGCACACCCAGGGCCAGGATCAGGCCCAGACGCGGGTCGCGTTCGTGACGCACGCCGACCGGCGCGCGCAACGGTTCGCTGTCGTCGGGCGCGTCCAGCTTGAAGCGGTCGACGGCGGCGTCGCCGTCCAGGCCCAGCAGCTTGGCGTAGGATTTCACATAGCCGATGGTGAAGGGGCGCGAGGGCAGTTCGTCGAGGCGCAGGTCCTCCAGCGCCTCGACATAGCCCTGGCGGATGCGGGTGGCGTCGGCGACATCGCGCAGGGTGAGACCCCGAAACTCGCGCGCCGCGCGCAGGGCCGAACCGATATCGACGCCGAAGTCGATCGAAGGCTGATGCGCCGTCGCGGGCGCGTCCTCCGGATCGCTGTCCGCGACCAGGTGCAAGTGCGGAACCCTGCCCGTATCCAGCGGCATGGCTGCCATGTGACCCCAAAATTCGCGCCGTACGGGAGCCCGACAGAGAACCCTACGACTATGCCCCACCCGAGATAACCGGGATTATTAATACTTCATCGTGGATATCAAAGTAAGTCGCGGGATTCAATACACTATAAGGTAGAGCTCGGTTAACGCTCCGACCGTCTAGATCGCGACGTAAAGCTTGCGCGCCAAGGTTTCGATCTCACCACGGAGCGACCCGGCCGAGGTCTTCAGCAGCGTCTCGACATTGCGCCGGGCGGCCTCGCGATCGAGCGAAAGCACCATCTGCTTGACGGGTCCGATGCCGGCCGGCGGCATCGAGAAGGCGTCGAAACCCAAGGCCAGCAAGGCGAAAGCCTCAAGCGGCCGCCCCGCCATCTCACCGCAGACCGACACCGGCGTGCCCGTGTCGGCGCAGGCCTGCTGAATGGTCTTCAAGGCCCGCAGGGCGGCCGGCGACAGCGGATCATAGCGATCCGACACCCGCGAGTTTCCCCGGTCGGCGGCGAACAGATACTGCATCAGGTCGTTGGTGCCGACCGAAACGAAATCGGTCATCGGCAGCAGGGCGTCCAGATGCCACAGCAGGGACGGCGCCTCGATCATCGCGCCGACGTCCAGGCGCGCGGGTTCAGGCCGGCCACGCTTGAGGGCCCAGGCGACTTCCTGATCGACAAAGGCGCGGGCGGCGCGGAACTCGTCCACATTGGCCACCAGCGGGAACATGATCCGCAGCGGACGCCCGGCGGCGGCCTTGATCAGGGCGCGGATTTGCATGCGCAGCAGGGCTGGACGGTCCAGGCCCATGCGGATGGCCCGCCAGCCCAAGGCCGGATTGTCCTCGCGCTCCAACTCCATGTACGGCAGCAGCTTGTCGCCGCCGAGATCCAGGGTGCGGAAGGTGACCGGCATGCCGTTGGCGGCGTCCAGCACCTTCTCGTAGAGCGCGGTCTGAGCCTCGAGCCGGGGCATTTCCTCGGCGACCATGAACTGGAACTCGGTGCGGAACAGGCCGATGCCCTCGGCCCCCGTCTCGCCCAGGATGTCGAGATCAACGGCCAGGCCGGCGTTCATCAGCAGGGTGATCTTGTCGCCGTCCTTGGTGACGGCGGGTGTGTCACGCAGGCGGGCGAACTCGGCCTTGCGCTGGGCGCGGACCTCCATCCGGGCCTTCAGCGACTTGACCACGTCGGGACGCGGCCGCAGCCAGGCCTCGGCGGCCTCGGCGTCGACCACAACGGGGTCGCCCTCGTTGACCCGGTCGCGCAGTCCGGCGAGGCGGCCGACGCAGGGGATGTCTAGGGCCCGGGCGACAATGCCCGCGTGGCTGGCGGACGAGCCTTCCTCGAGCAGGATGCCCTTCAGCTTGGTGCGGTCATATTCCAGCAGGTCTGCGGGCCCGAGGTTGCGGGCGATCAGGATGGCGTCGTCCGGCAGGACCCGCACGGCGTGGACGTCGCCCGACAGGTGACGCAGCAGACGGTCATTGAGGTCTTCCAGATCGTGCAGCCGCTCGCGCAGATAGGGGTCGCGGGCCTGGCCCAGACGGGCGCGGTGCTCTGAACGCACGCGTTCGACCGCCGCCTCGGCGGTCAGGCCCGAGCGCACGGCTTCCAGCAGAGACCGGTTCCACCCGCGGTCATGGGCGAACATCTTGTAGGTCTCGAGCACTTCGTAGGAGGCGCCGACCAGGCCGTGCTGGCCTTCCAACATCTCGTCGATCTGCTGCTTCAGAGCATCGACCGCGACCTTGAGCTTGGCCTCCTCGGCGGCGGCGTCATCCGACAGCAGTTGCTCGGGGGCGACCGGCTGTTCGTGCAGCACCGCCACGCCACAGGCCAGGCCCTCGGCGAAGCGCGCGCCCTTCAGCCGCTCGGGCTTGTGGGGCGCGATCTCGACGTCCTTGAGCTCGTCCAGGCCCAGCAGTTCGCCGGCGCTGACCATCTCGGCCAGGACCATGGCGATGATCTGCAGGTCCTCGACCTCGTCCTCGCCATAGACCCGCTCGGTGCGGTTCTGGACGACCAGCACGCCGATCGAGCGGCCGCCGCGCAGCAGCGGCACGGCCAGGAAGGCGTGATAGGGATCTTCGCCGGTTTCCGGGCGGTAAGAGAAGGCCGGGTGGCTGGCGGCGTCCGACAGGTTCAGCGGCCGGCCCAGGCGCATGGTCTCGCCGACCAGACCTTCGCCAGGCTTTAGCCGGGTGACGTGAACGGCGTCGCGCGACAGGCCTTCGGTGGCGAACAGTTCCAGATCGTTGGACGCACGGCGCAGATAGATCGAGCAGACTTCCGCCACCATCGAAATGGCGATGGTGCGCACCACCAAGTCGAGCTTGACTTGGGCGGGGCCGCCCCCGGCCATGGCCTCGCGAATCTGCCGAAGCAGGCTGCGTGGTCCCCGAACAGCGATCCCGGACGCCGCCATGTTCGCGCGCGCACTCCCCTTTTGGCCTGTACGGCTTAGCCCGACAACACGCGTCAGGGGTTAAGAAGCCGCAACGCCGTGGAGCGGGCTATAGCAGATTTCGCGCGACGCACAGCGTTCGCTCTCGGTCAATTCGCGCAGGACGCGCGAAAAAGCGCCGCCCCTCGGAGAGGGACGGCGCCGGGTCGTTCAACCTGACCAGCGGTTAGCGGTGTTGGCCGTAGTAGCCATTGCCGTAGCTGGTTCTGTAGCCGCTGTTGTAGCGGTCGTTGCGCTGGTCGCGACGAGGGTTGGAGCGGTTGTCATAGCCGGTTTGGCCGTAGCCGGTGTTGTAGCTCGATCCGCCATTGTAGGTCTGGCCGTAGCCATTGTTGTGGCTCGACCCGCTGTCGTAGGTCTGGCCGTAGCCGTTGTTGTAGCTCGACCTGTTGTTATAGGTCTGGCCGTAGCCGTTGCCATAGCGAGTGTCGCGATAGTTGCTCGAATAGCGACGGTCGTTGCGATCGTTGTCGGTGGCCGCGCCCAGGGCGGCGCCGGCAACGGCGCCGATGACGATCCCGCTCTTGTCGCCCTTCGACAGGGCGCCGCCGGCCAGGCCGCCGATCAGGGCGCCGATCACGGCCCGCTGCGTCTTGTCGCCGGCGAAGGCGGCCGAGGCGGGCAGGAGCAGAGCGCCGGTCACGGCGACGGCGACGGCGATCTTCGAGAACTTACCAAAGGTCTTCATGGCGTTTGCTCCTAGAGAGCGTCGGGCCGGAAGAAGTCCGGTGCGGCGCTGTTGGGACCTTTGTCGCATTGCCGCCTTGAACCCGATCTGAACGGCGTTGTTCAGGTTCCCGTCATGTTGACGACCGATCCAATCGCACCGACCTCCCATCATCCGCCCCAAGAGGGCGGCCCCAGCCCCAACAGCTTCCGTCAGCCGTGCCCCGGCAAGGCCAGCGGTTCGCTGACCGCCTCGACCAACTGCCTGGCCTGTTCGACGGCGGCGTCGATGTCGGCCTCGATGAACTCGACCTCTGCGTCGGTCAGGGGATGGGGGGCGGCGATGGTGTCGCGCAGATAGGCGCGTTTCTCGGGCTCGGTCATGGTCCACCAGCCGACGGTGTGGCCTTCCTCGATCACCGCGTCGCCCATGGCCAGCAGGTCGTCCTCGTCGAAGATCGGCCGCCCGGGCTGTTCGGGGAACCACTGACCGTCGTCGGGCAAGAACTGGTCCAACTGCTTGAGCAGCACGGCCAGCCACGGGCTGACCAGCAGAGGCTTTTCATAGCCGTCGCCGAACTTGGCGCGCAGCAGCAGATCGTACAGCAGGTCCAGGCCCGCATCGCCCTCGAAGGTGACGGACTTGCGCTCGGGATCGAACCTGAACACCGACATGGAGACTCCTGCAGGGACTAATCGCCCCTCATACCGTCAGAACGCGACATTTGGCTAACGCCTTGCGTCCTTCGAGGCCCGCAGCGCGGACGCCTCAAGATGAGGAGATTCTTGAGCCGCTAGGCATCACAAAAAGCCTTGTCCTGAGGTGCGAGCCGCAGGCGCCTCCACCTACAGCATTTCCCGACCTGACTGCGTCAGGCCGTGAGCTCTAATCTTTTGTTTTGACGCATTTTTCTTCACGCGAACCGGAACCACTTCGCTCGAAAAATGCTCTACAGCTGATCCAGCCCGTAGACCGCGTGCAACGCCCGCACGGCCAGCTCTGTATAGGCCGCGTCGATCAGCACGCTGATCTTGATCTCCGAGGTCGAGATCACCTGGATGTTGATGTTCTTCTCGGCCAGGGCCTGGAACATCGATTGCGCAACGCCGGCGTGGCTGCGCATGCCCACCCCGATCACCGAGACCTTGGCGACGTCCTCGTTGATCGCCACGTCCTCGAAGCCGATCTCGGCCTGGGCCTTGCGGACGATCTCAACGGCGCGGACGGCGTCGCGCTTGCCGACCGTGAACTCCATGTTGGCGGTGTCGGCGCTGCGGGCGCGCGACTGCACGATCATGTCGACATTCACATTGGCGTCCGCCAGCCGGCCGAAGATTTGCGACGACACGCCCGGATGGTCGGGCAGGCCCAGCAGGGTGATCTTGGCTTCGTCGCGGCTATAGGCGACGCCCGAGACGATGCGCTTTTCCATGATTTCTTCCTCGTCGCAGACGATCGTACCTTGGCCGGGAGATTCCCCCGGTTCGACGAAACTCGACAGCACCCGAACCGGCACGCGATGGGCCATGGCCATCTCGACCGAACGGGTCTGCAGCACCTTGGCCCCCAGCGAGGCCATTTCCAGCATTTCCTCGTAGGAGATCTTGGCCAGGCGGCGGGCCTTTTTTTCGATCCGAGGGTCGGTGGTGTAGACGCCATCGACGTCGGTATAGATGTCGCAGGACGCCTTCAGCACCGCGGCGATGGCCACGGCGCTGGTGTCCGAGCCGCCCCGGCCCAGGGTGGTGATACGGCCATCGGAGGTCACGCCCTGGAAGCCGGCGATCACCGCCACCTGGCCGGCATTGAGCACGGCGTCGAGATTGTCGGACGGAATCTCTTCGATGCGGGCCCGGCCATGAGCGTCGTCGGTGAGGATCGGCACCTGCCAGCCCAGGAACGAGCGCGCGCCGATGCCCATGTTGCGCAGGGTCATGGCCAGCAGGCCGGCCGTCACCTGCTCGCCCGAGGCGACGATGGCGTCGTATTCGTCGTCGGATTCCGGCAAACCCTCGGCCGCCCGGCCACAGCCGTCGGTCCAGGCCACCAGCTCGTTGGTCTTTCCCGACATCGCCGAGACCACCACCGCGATCTGCTTGCCGGTCGCCAGCTCGGCGGCGACCAGACGCGCCACCCGGCGGATGCGCTCCAGGTCGGCCACCGAGGTGCCGCCGAACTTCATCACCAGACGAGACACGCCCTACCCCGTAAAAACCTAAGGTCAATTCTTGCGCCGCACGCGGCGGAACATCGCTGGGCGCAAGCCGCGGTCTTCTAGCGGCGTGGGGACGCAACGGCAATGTCGCGGATGTCTTTTTCGTCGCGAGCGGCGCGCCTTGACTCCTTTGTCGCAACCTACCTAACTACCTATCTGTTTTCCAGATGATGGAGAGCCGTCATGCCGCCTGACCTGGAAGCCCTGTTGCAGGGCCACAAGACCGTCGCCGGAAGGATTCGCGCCTTGGCCGCCGCCGGCGTCCCGCGCGCCCAGATCGCCCGCATCCTCGGCAAGCGGTATCAGCACGTGCGCAACGTGCTGGAGGAGCCGGGGGCGGGGAATACGCCGGTCGAATCCGCGCTTGAAGGACTGGCGGAGGGCGACGCCCGAGCGTCCGTCCACGACAAGCCCAAGACCTATAGACTGCAGGTCCGGAACGGCTCGGTGACCTTACCACCCGAGGTGCTGGAAGCGCTGGGAGCCGGGCCTAACGGCCTGATCATCGCCGAATTGGACGGCGAGTTCTTCAAGATCATCAGCATACCGGAATCGGTCCGCCGGATTCAGGAGCGGCTGCGGCCCTATTGGCGCCCCGGCGTCTCGATCGTGGACGAATTGATCGCCGACCGCCGCCGCGAGGCCGCCGATGATGATCGGGAATATGAGCAATGTCAGGCTCGAAATCGCAAAGATGACTGACGTGGTCCTGGATTCGTCGGCGATCCTGGCGGTGGTTCTCGAAGAACCTGGCCGCGACCTAGTCGTAGGCCGCCTATTTCAGGCCCAAACCTGTTCAGTGAACATAACGGAGGTCGTCACAAAGATGCTGGATCGAGGCGTCGCGATTTTCGATGTCGAAGAGACCGTGTCGGAGCTTTGCGGCCAAATCATCGACTTCGATCGCGACCTCGCCATCCAGGCCGGCCTCCTGCGCGACGCCACCCGCCACAAAGGCCTCTCCCTGGGCGACCGCGCCTGTCTGGCCCTGGCGATGCGCGAGCGTCTGCCGATCATGACCGCCGATCGGGCCTGGGCCGATCTGGACCTCGGCGTAGAAGTCGTGTTCATACGCTGACCATGACCCAAGCCGCCGACACCCCCTCCTGGAGCATCGACCCCGCCGATGTGGCGAGGTTCTCGGCCATCGCCGCCGAATGGTGGGACCCGCGCGGCAAGTTCGCGCCGCTGCATGTGTTCAACCCCTGCCGGCTTAGCTTCATCAGGGAGCAGGCCTTGGCCCGCTTCGACCGCGACGGCAATTCGCGCACGCCGTTCGAGGGGCTGAGCTTGCTCGACATCGGCTGCGGCGGGGGGCTGCTCAGCGAGCCCATGGCCCGGCTGGGCTTCACGGTCACGGCCGTCGACGCCTCGGAAAACAATATCAAGACCGCCGCCGCCCACGCGGCCGAGCAGGGGCTGGAGATCGGCTACCGCCCCGCCACCGCCGAACAGCTTTTGGCCGAGGGCGCGGGGCCGTTCGACGTGGTGCTGACCATGGAGGTGATCGAGCATGTCGCCAACCCGGGCCAGTTCCTGCGGACCTGCGCACAGCTGCTGGCCCCCGGCGGTCTGATGATCGTCGCCACGCTGAACCGTACGCTCAAGGCCTTGGCCCTGGCCAAGATCGGCGCGGAGTACGTGCTGCGCTGGGTGCCGCCCGGCACACACGACTGGAAACAGTTTCTCAAGCCCGAGGAACTGCGCGCCTTCCTGGCCGGCGAGCCCGTGACGATGCAGGGTCCATTCGGCGTGGCCTACAACCCGCTGACCGGCCGCTGGAGCCAATCAACCGACTCCGACATCAACTACATGATGACGGTCACCAAGGACTGAGACCCAAGCGCAACAACACCGCATGTCTTGTCGACGACGCCGCCGCGCCTGGCGGAACCTGAGCCGCCCCTGAGATTTATGGTTGCCAGGGACTTTTCAGGATTGGCGGCTCGCTTCGGGGGTCGAACGTCGATCCGTTCGTCGGAACGGAGACTACCATGACTTTCAAGCACACCGCGTGGGTGATGGCTTCGGCCGTCGCCTTGAGCACCGCCGCGCCGGTTTTCGCGCAATCGAGCGACGCCGCCTATCAGCAGCGCCTCCAGGCCTATGGCGATCAACGCGCCGCCTACAACGAGCGCTCGGCTGATTATCAGGACCAACAGCGCGCCTATGAAGCCGAGCGCTCCAAGTATGTGCGGGCTCGCGCCGACTACGATCGCCGTTACGGTTCGGGGGCCTATGACCGCCGCTATCCACAATACGCAACGCGTTACGTGGACCCCACCTACGCCAGCAGCGGCGCCTATTACGGCGAACAACAAACCTACGATCATGACCGCATGGTCTATATGGACAACCGTCGCGACTATGACAGCCGCAATGGAAACGGCGCCTATGATCGTCGTCATCCGGACGACGCCTCGCGCTACAGCACCGACGGCCGGGTCTATGATTCCGCCAGCAGCGACTATCAGAACCAGCGCGCCCAGTATGATCGCGACCGCGCGGACTATGATCGGGCTCGCGGTGACTATGATCGTCGCTATGGTTCGGGCTCGTACGATAGGCGCTACCCGGATTACGCCACGCGTTACACCACGCCCTACAGCGCCCCCAATGCCGGCGGCTACGGCGACAACGTTTCCTACAACGAGCCCTGCCGTATCGACGCTCGCAAGAACGCGGCCGCCGGCGGTGTGATCGGGGCCCTGGTGGGCGCCCTGGCCGGCTCGAAGCTGGCCGCTCGCAACGCAAAACCCGAAGGCACCGTGCTGGGCGCCTTGGTTGGGGCCGGCGTCGGCGCCAGCATCGGCAACGCTTCGGCCAAGGGTCGCTGCGACGCCCAGGGGCAGTACTGGAGCCGGGAAGAGACCGTGGCCTACCGCGAAAGCAGCCGCTATCGCGCCAGCTCGGCCACCGCCTACAACAACTATTCCAGGACGTGCCGCCTGGCCCCGGCTGACACCGACTACGACGGCCGGACCGAAACCCGTTATGTGCGGGTTTGCCCAGACAGCCAAGGTCGCTATCGCATTCAGGGTTGATCCTGTCGGCAGGATGAACGGCGGCGTCGCCGCCGTTTCATCCGCCGTTCAGGTCGGCTATCCGACAATAGGCCCTCGACCAATGCGAACCAAAAGCAAGCTTGAGCGTTGTTGTTGCCCAAGCGTCTGACAACCGATTTAGGAGGCCGCCATGCGCGCCCAATTCAAGACCCTCGCCGTCATCGTCGCCCTCGGCTTCACGGCGTCGACCATCGCTGTAACCGCCGCCCAAGCCGAGACGCGTCACCGCATCACCGTCTGCAAGAGCACCAAGAGCGCTCGTAACAAGGGCACCGTGATCGGCGGCGTCAGCGGCGGTGTGCTAGGCACGGTCGTCGCGGGCCATGGCAACAAGACCGAAGGCGCCCTCCTCGGCGGCGCCCTGGGCGCCGTCGCCGGCAACCAGATCGCCAAGAGGAATTCCAAGAAGAACAATTGCCACTACGAATATCGCTACTACTAAGCGGCGCGCAAAAGTCAAACGGACGAGGGGACGGGAAACCGTCCCCTTTTTCGTGGTTGAACCCTTAGTTCATGTCCGTCTTCTTGGGCGGAGCCGGCGGCAGGGCCGCGACCTTGACTCCGTCCTCGATCAGGGCCGCGACCTCCTTGGGCGTGGCCTCGCCATAGATGCCGCGATCCTCGGACTTGCCCTCGTGGATGTCGCGGGCCTCCTTGGCGAAGCGGTCGCCGACATAGTCGAAACTGTCCTCGACCTGGCGTCGGACCTCGCTGGCGGCGGTCATCATCATCTCGCGCACCTGGGCGTTGGGTTCGGGCGTGGGCCTGCGCGCCTTGGTGCCGGAGATGGCGGGCGACATAATCTGCTTGCGCACACCCTTGGAGCCGCAGACCGGACAGTCCACCAGCCCACGCGCCAACTGGTCGTCATAGTCCGACGACGAACCGAACCAGCCCTCGAAGGCGTGGTCGTGGTCGCAAGCGAGCGCGTACTTGATCATGAGGCCAATATGGGGTCAGGGACCCGTGAAGGCACGCGCGTTCTTCAGGGCGGGGATCGCCGCGCGGGCCCTGTCGACGGCCCCGAGCTCGAGATCGGCGATCAGCACGCCCGGCGCGTCGTGATCAAGCTTTCCGATCACCTCGCCCCAAGGCCCGACAACGATCGAGCGACCCCAGGTGCCTCTGCCGTCCTCGTGAAGGCCGCCTTGGGCCGCAGCCAGCACGAAAGAGCCGGTCTCGATGGCCCGCGCCCGCAGCAGGATGTCCCAATGCGCCTCGCCTGTTGGCCGGGTGAAGGCGGCGGGCACGGTCAGGATCTGGGCCCCACCCAGCGCCAGGGCACGGTGTAGGGCAGGAAAGCGCATGTCGTAGCAGATGGTCAGGCCAAAGGCGCCCAAGGGGGTTTCGACCACCACGGCTCGGTCGCCGGGCTCGTAGGTCGATGATTCCCGGGCCGTCTCACCGGTCGGCAGATTCACGTCGAACATGTGCAGCTTGTCGTAGGTCGCGACGATCGCCCCGGACGGATCGATCACTGCCTGACGGTTGGCGGCCTTGCCGTCTTCTCGCTTGACCAGCGCCGAGCCGACATCGATCCAGACGCCCAGCTCGCGGGCCAGGTTGCGCAGGCCCAGCACCACCGGATCGTCGTCCAGCGAGACCAGCGTCGGCAGCAGCTTGGCGCGGTCCTTCTGCAGCACGTTGACGCCCTCCGGCGCCAGGATGAACCGGGCGCCCTTCTCCGCGGCCTCGCGCACCAGCGGCGCGACATGGGCCAGAGCGGCCTCGTGGGTGGCCGGCGTGCGGGTCTGAACGAGGCCGACCCGGAGTGTCATGTCGCGAGCAAGGCGTCCAGCTTGCCCGCGCGCTCCAGCGCCATCATGTCGTCGCAGCCGCCGATATGCTGCTCGCCGACGAAGATTTGCGGGAAGGTGGTGCGACCCGAGCGATCCATCATCTCCTTGCGCAGGGCTGGATCCATGCCGGCCTCCAGTTCGGTGAAGTCGGCGCCCTTGTCGTTGAGCAGTTTCAGGGCCCGGGCGCAGTAGCCGCAGAACGGGCGGGTGTAGATGATGACCTTGGCCATGGAGAATCCGTAACAGACGTCGTTTCCGTCCTCATATAGGACGCGCGTGCAGTTCTGTAACGCGCGCGACGACGGCGAGTGTCACCTGGCTGGCTCCAGCCGCCAGCAGCGCCCGCGCGCAGCCCTCCGCCGTGGCGCCGGTGGTCAGCACGTCATCGACCAGCAGCACCTTGCGGCCGACCACCCGATGTCGCCGCGATTCGGGGACGGCGAACGCCGCCGCGACGTTGCGTCGGCGACCCACCGCCGACTTGCCGCCCTGACTGTCGGTGTCGCGCTTGCGGACAAGGGCGTCGGGGAGGTAGGGCCGCCCCGCCATCGCGCACAGCGGCCGGGCGATTTCGGCGGCCTGGTTGTAGCGGCGCTTGAGCAGGCGTGAGCTGTGCATCGGGACCGGAACCACCGCCTCGGCTTCGTCCAGCAGATCCACCGCCGATCGCGACAGCCACCGGGCGAACAGGCTCGACAGGTCGGTGCGGTCGGCGTGTTTCAGCTTCAGGATCAGGTCGCGCGAATGCTCGTCATAGAGGCAGGCCGCCCGCGCCCGGCTGAAGGGCCGTTCGCGCGATTGGCACAGAACGCAGCGGATTTCGCCGACGTCATAAGCGAACGGCGCGCCGCAACCGTCGCACACCGGACCGTCCAGGAAGGTGATGCGGCTCCAGGCCTCGGCCGACAGCCCCGAGGTCAGGGCCGCCGCGCCATCGAAGGCGCGCGGCGGCAGGATCAGGTCCAGCAGGTCCTGCGCCAACGCGGTCAGGCGAGGGGAAGGTTTCCATGACGCGCGAGAAGCCCCATCTTGCGCCGACATGACCGCCGCCCCCCTGCTCTTCGACCGCGCCCTGCTGCGCGCCCGCCTAGACCGCGCCGCGCCCGGCTTCGAGACCGCCGGCTTCCTGAAAGCCCGCGCGGCCGAAGACGCGGTGATGCGGCTGGAAGCCATCCTGCGCGAGTTTCCGGTCGCGGTCGACCTTGGCGCGAGAAACGGCGCCTTTGCTCGCGCCCTGGCGGAGAGCGACGCCCGCGAGAAGATCGGCCTCCTGATCCAGACCGACCTGTCCGAACGCATGCTGGGCGGGCTGCACGGTCCGCGCGTCGCGGTCGACGAGGAGCACCTGCCGTTCGGCGACGCGACGATAGACCTGGCCGTCTCGACCCTGGCCCTGCACTGGACGAATGACCTGGTGGGCGCCCTGATCCAGATACGCCGCGCCTTGCGGCCCGACGGCCTGTTCGTCGGCGCGTTGTTCGGCGGCGCCACCCTGACCGAGCTGCGCCAGGCCCTGCTAGCGGCGGAGGACGAGGTCAGCGGCGGGGCCTCCGCTCGCGTTTCGCCCTTCGCCGACACCGTCGACGCCGCCGGCCTGTTGCAGCGGGCGGGCTTCGCCCTGCCCGTCGCCGACAAGGACCGGGTCAAGGTGCGCTACGGCCATCCGCTGGCCCTTCTGAAGGACCTGCGGGCCATGGGTGAGACCAGCGTGCTGCTCGACCGTTCGCGCAAGCCGCTCCCCCGCAAGGTGCTGTTCCGGGCGATGGAGCTCTATCAGGAACGATTCGCCGAGGCCGACGGCAAGGTGCCCGCCACTTTCGAGATCATCACCGTCACCGGCTGGGCTCCGCACGATAGCCAGCAGAAGCCGCTGCGGCCGGGGTCGGCCAAGATGCGGCTGGCGGACGCGCTAGGCGCGGTGGAGCGGTCGGCGGGGGATAAGGCGGGCGGGTAGGGTAAGTCTCCCAACCCACCGCTCATAACGACGAAAGTCGGGACCCAAGCTGAGCTTGGCGCAAAACCGCCTACTTCGCCGCGTTGCTGGTCGCCAGCAGGGTGTTCACCTTGGTGAAGGTGGTCTTGATGGTGCCCGACAGGGCGCCAAGGATGCCGATCAGGGCGACGGCGATCAGGGCGACGATCATGCCGTATTCGATGGCCGTGGCGCCGCGCTCGTCGCGCCAGAAGCGGCTTAGAGCAGATCGCGCAGCCAGGCGATCAGCGGCAGGTCGGCCGGCGGCATCGGATAGTCCGCGAGCCTGTCGGGCTTCACCCATTTCAGCGCCTCATGCTCCTGGGCGGTGACAAGTCCGTCCCAGCGCCGCAGCAGGTAGAGTGGCATGAGGAGGTGAAAGGACTCGTAATCGTGGGAGGCGAAAACGAACGGCGCCAGGCAGGCCTGGGCCACCTGGATTCCCAGTTCCTCGTCGAGTTCGCGGATCAGGCATTGCTCGGGCGTCTCGCCCGGCTCGACCTTGCCGCCCGGAAACTCCCAAAGCCCGGCCAGCGCCTTGCCCTGCGGCCGCTGGCAGATCAGCACCCGCCCATCGACGTCGATCAGGGCGGCGGCGGCGACGAGAACGATGGGCTTGGGGGAGGACTGGATCATGACGCCTTAGTCGAACGGGTCACGCCGCTTGGCAACTGTCATCGACGCGGCCGCGTTGGTTGTCCAGAACGAGGAGAACCCCATGAGCGTCGACGATCGCCTGGTGAAGAGCGCCGCCCTGATCGGCACGAAGGTCAATGACGTCGGAGGCCACAAGATTGGTGTGATCCGCGAGATCTATATCGACCGCGACGCCGGCATCGGCCGCTATGTGGCGATCGAGCCTTCGGGCCTGTTCTCGGCCGGCGGCAAGTACCATCCCCTGCCCTGGCGCCTGCTCACCTATGACGAAAAGGCCGAAGCCTATGTCCTCGACATCGCCAAGGACCGCTTCAAGGAAGCCCCGGCTTATGACCGCGACCAGTTGAACAGCGCCACCTATGGCTGGGCGGCGCAGGTGGAGCGGTACTTCGAGGTCTGACGCCGTGCGTCCTTCGAGGCCCGCTGCGCGGGCGCCTCAGGATGAGGGAAGTTGTTGCTGAATTGCTCATCCTGAGGTGCGAGGCGCAGCCAAGCCTCGAAGGACGCACTGCGCCAAATCGCGCACACCCTTGCCCGCCCTTGACTTCGCACCTGCAATAAACGATCTAGGGCGTGCGCCGTCTGGCGCTATCGGTGCTCCAGCCGCGTGAGGGACCTTTCTGGTCCGCCCTGTCGAGCACCCTGAACGCTTCCATCAGACCGCCCGTGTCACGCGGGGCGCTCCCCACCGACCCGCCGCCAGGCGAGCCGTGCGAGGATCGCATGCGCCGTCTCTGTGGCTGCACGAAAGCATCCAACCTTGACGCAATTCACCGATCTCGGCCTTGCCAAGCCCCTCCTGAAGGCGCTGACCGAGAAGGGCTACACCCAGCCCACCCCCATTCAGGAACAGGCCATCCCGCTGGTCCTGAGCGGCCGCGACCTGCTGGGCATCGCCCAGACCGGCACCGGCAAGACCGCCGCCTTCGCCCTGCCGATCCTGCACCGACTGGCCGAGGACCGTAAGCCGGCCCCGCGCCGTGGCTTTCGCTGCCTGGTCCTCTCCCCGACCCGCGAACTGGCGACCCAGATCGCCGAGAGCTTCCGCGACTACGGCAAGCACATGGGCCTGACCGTCGCCACCATCTTTGGCGGCGTGAAGTACGGCCCGCAGATGAAGGCCCTGGCGGCCGGCGTCGACGTGGTCGTGGCCACTCCGGGCCGCCTGATGGACCACCTGGGCGAAAAGTCCGCCCACCTGAACGGCGTCGAGATCTTCGTGCTCGACGAAGCTGACCAGATGCTGGACCTGGGCTTCGTGGTGCCGATCCGCAAGATCGCCAGCCAACTGCCCAAGGAACGCCAGAACCTGTTCTTCTCGGCCACCATGCCCAACGAAATCGGCAAGCTGGCCGGCGAGTTGTTGAAGAACCCGGCACAGGTCGCGATCACCCCGTCGGCCACCACGGTCGAGCGCATCAACCAGTCGCTGATCTACATCGAGGCCCAGCGCAAGCGCCCCCTGCTGGCCGAACTGCTGGCCGACAAGGCCGTTGAGCGGGCCATCGTCTTTACCCGCACCAAGCGCGGCGCCGACCGCGTGGCCAAGTACCTGGTCGCCAGCGGCATCGAAGCCGCGGCCATCCACGGCGACAAGACCCAGGGCCAGCGCGAACGGGCTCTCGCCTCGTTCAAGGCCGGCCACGTCAAGGCGATGATCGCCACCGACATCGCCGCCCGCGGCATTGACGTCAACGACGTCAGCCACGTCTTCAACTACGAACTGCCCAATGTGCCGGAATCCTATGTCCACCGCATCGGCCGGACCGCCCGCAAGGGCAAGGAAGGCATCGCCATCAGCTTCTGCGCCGATGACGAACGCAACCTGCTGAAGGACATCCAGAAGGCCACCCGCCAGGTGATCCCGACCTTCGACCGTCGCAACGACAAGAATCTGGCGGCCGCCGCGGCCGTGGCCGACAAGCTGGCGCCGCCGGAAAAGTACGTCGATCCGCGCCGCGCCGACCCGCGCAACAACGTGCCGTCGGAACTGCGAAAGCAACGTAACCGTGGCGGTCGTCCCGGTGGCGCTGGCGCCAATGCCGGCGGCCAGGGCAAGCCCGGCGGCCAGAATCGTGGCCGCAATGGCGGTCAGGCTCAGGGTGCGCCCGCTGCGGCCAAGCCGGCCGGTGACTTCCGCGGCCCCAAGCGGGCCAACGGCGCCGCTGACCAACGCTGGAATCCGATCGACTAAGCGTCAGCTCCAGACGGCGCCTAGATGAAACGCCGGCCGTTTCCGTCCCAAGGGATGGAAACGGCCGGCGTTTCTTTGGGTAAGAATCCCAGTGGCTTCCCGCGACGCTTGAAACCCCGCCTTTGATGAGGTCTGTTCTTTGACCGTTGAAGACACGGTCGGGAAGGAACACGGGCATGGCGGACACCCGTGACCAGGGCGGAGCGATCGACGCGCGGCGGCTCGGCGGTATGGACGCACGGATTGAGGCTGTCGACTGGGCGGCCACGCCGCTTGGTCCGCGCGGCGGCTGGTCGCCCAGCCTGACCTTCGCTGTCGCCTTGGTCGTGGCCAGCAAGTTCCCCACCGCCCTGCGCTGGGGCCGGGACCTGGTGCTGATCTATAACGACGCCTATGCCCCAATGCTTGGCGAGCGTCACCCAAAGACGCTGGGCAAGACCTTCGCCCAGGCCCCGCCGACCTCGGCGGCCGACGCCGAGGCCCCCGAGCGGGCGATGCTGGACGGGGTGAGCGGCGGCGACCTCATTGAGGACCTGCTGCTGCCGACCGTCCATGCCGACGGAACGGTCACCCAAGGCTATTTCACCATACGTCTCACGCCCCTGCCCGACCCGGATGCGGCCAGCGGCGTGGGCGGCGTCCTGATCGCCCTGTCGGAGACCACCCGGCGAGTACAGGCCGAGCAGGCCCTTCGCGCCAGCGAGGAACGCTATCAACTGGCGCTCGATGCGGCCAGCGGCGTGGGCACCTGGGACTGGGATATCGTCGCCGACCGGGTCTATGCCAACGCCCGCTACGCGGCCTTTCACGGCGTCTCGCCCGAACGCGCCGCCGAAGGCGCGCCGCTGTCGGAGTTTTCGCAGGCCCTGCATCCCGACGATTTCGAGCGGCTGCTGAAGTCGGGGCGCACCCATATGAGCACCACCGCCGACTTCCTGGAGGAGTACCGGCTGCGCCATGCCGACGGTTCGATCCGCTGGGTCCAGACCCGGGGCCGAGTCGAGCGCGACGCGAAGGGCTGGGCGGTGCGCCATCGCGGGGTGATGGTCGATATCACCGAGCGCAAGCGGATCGAGGCGGCCCTGGAGGCCACCGAAGCCGACCTGCGGATCGCCGTCGAGGCCGCCGGCCTTGGCCGCTGGGATCATAATCCCGCGACCGGAGCGCGCTATTGGGACCCCAGATGTCGCGAGATTTTCGGCCTGACCGAGGACGAGAAAGCGACCACGGAGACCGTGGCCCGGCTGGTCCATCCCGACGATTACCCAAGGCTTCGAGACGGGATTCAAATCGCAATCGACCCGGCCGGCTGCGCCAGCGACCACGTCTTCAACCAGGAATACCGGATTTTCCGCGGCACGGACGGCGCCCTTCGCTGGATCGAGGCCTTTGGCCGCGCCTTTTTCCGCGACGGCCAGTGCGTGCGCTTCGTCGGCGTCGCCTCCGACGTGACCGAGCGCAAGAAGGCCGAGCTGCACCTGCGGCTGCTGGTCAACGAGCTGAACCATCGGGTGAAGAATTCGCTGGCCACGATCCAGGCCATCGCCGGCCAGACCTTCCACGCCGCCCGCTCCCTACCCCAGGCCCAGGAGGCCTTCTCGGCCCGGATCGTCGCCCTGGCCGAGGCCCATGATCTGCTGACCCGTGAAAATTGGGAGGGCGCGGAATTGTCGGACCTGTTGACCGGGCTGCAGGCCCTGCACGGGGCGCCGGGCCGCTTTGCGTTCACCGGACCACCGGTCCGGCTGTCGCCGCGCATGGCGCTGTCGCTGTCGATGGCCTTGCACGAGCTGGCCACCAACGCCGTCAAGTATGGGGCGCTTTCGACCGTGGCCGGCCATGTGCGGATCGCCTGGTCGGTGACGTCAAAGCCCGAGGCGGCGTCCGGCGTAGCGCGGCTGGTGCTGACCTGGACCGAATCGGGCGGCCCGCCCGTTTCGTCGCCCGCCCGCAGAGGTTTTGGGTCCCGGTTGATCGAACGCGGCCTGGCGGCGGAACTGTCGGGCGAGGCCCATATCGACTTCCAACCCGGCGGCGTCGTCTGCCGGATCGAGGCGGGGCTCGAGGGTTAGGCGGGCGAGCTTGGGGCGCTGGCTTGAGGTTGAATCTTAGCCTTTCTGATCCTCTCATCCCGGCGAAGGGCGTTTAGAGGCGATGTCGCGACGTGAACCCCTGAGGGCGCCCTGGCGGTCGGGGTGGAAGGTCGAAACGCCGCGCGCACGGCCTTTGCGGTCATCACGCCCAAGGCCAGCAACGCCACCGGAACCACGGCCAACAGCCAGGCCAGCACCACGAGCGCCAGTTGCAACACGCTGATCATCACGACCAGGGCCTTTGACTCCCGGCGGTCGTTCCGATGAAGGGCAAGCTGTGCTGCGGTCATGGCGCGGTGAACCCAAACCCCTCGATAACCCCGACCCGACACCGACCCGACACCGACCCGACACCGACCCTAGCCGGGGCGGAATGTCGTGCAATCGGGTAAAACCCTAATTGGAGCTTTACCTTAATCGCAAGGCCTTGGCGATCTGGGCGTCGCTGCGGCGCAGGCTCAGCAGCACCAGGCCGGCCAAGGCCAAGGGGATCAGGCCCCAGACCGCGAAGCCCGCCACGGCGACCCCAGTGGCGCCGGCCAACAGGGCCGAGACCAGCATCTCGGCCAGGGTCGCCACCCACGACGCCCCGCCCCGACGCTTGAACTCCGAGCGTTTGCCCGGTCGTTGGCGCCAGACATTGATCAGGCCGCTGCTCCAGGCCGCCAAGGCCGCGCCCAGGGTGGTCCAGATGGCGGCGAGCGGCGCGAACCAGGCCAGCACGGCGATCGGCAGGGCCAGAAGCAGCGCCACCGGGAGCCAGGCCGCCGCCAGTTTGGCGCGGCGCAAGGTGGCGATCCTGGCCGGCGAGACCGACAGCAGGTCCGGCGCCTCCTCGGCCGACACGGTGATCCAGGCCAGGCTGCCCGCGACCTGACCGGCCAGGAAGACCACCACCCCCGCCCCGCCGGCCAGGGCCGCGCCCGTCCCGTGCGAGGCGTTGCGGCTGAGCACCAGGGCGGTGGGGATCAGATAGAGCACCCGGAGCAGCACCTGCGACAGCAGGGCCGCGTCGCGTCCGATCAGCAGCAGCTCCTTGCGCAGGGTGGCCAGAAAAACCCCGCCGGAGAAGGCCCGGGCGGGACCCTTGCCAGCCTTGGCGGGGGCGCTTGTCGTCGCGCCCTGGGCGGCGGCGGCGGCGTCCGAGAAGCGGCGTCCCAGGGCCCGGGCGGACAGGATGAACAGCGCCGCAGCGCCGCCCAGCAAGGCCAGCAGCGGCAGGGGCTGGCCCAACATGGCCCGCAGCGGCAGGTCGGCGAAGGGCGGCGGATTGAGCCGGCCTTCCTGGCTGCGTTGCATGATGTCGGCATAGACACTGCTGCTGGCCTGCTGCCCCAGGATGGATCGCGCCTGGCTGACCAGGAAGAAGCCCGCGCCGACCAGGGCCGCCATCACCTGAGCCACGGTGCGGGTGCGGCGCGGGCCGATCAGGGCGAACAGCGCCATGGCCAGCACCAGCCCGGCCGCCGTCGCCGCCAGGGCCAGGGCCGCCAGCACGCCGAACAGGCCGATCCAGCCGGGATGTCCATACAGCACGGTCGGCAGCAGCAGGGGGGTGGCGACCATCAGGAAGATCGTCGCCACCCCCGTCGCCACGCCTAGCGCCCGCACCAGCAGCACCTTGGCCGGCCCGATCGGCGAGGAGAACAGCAGGTCCAGATCACCCCGGTCGTACAGCGCCTCGCTCGACGCGCTGAGGGTCTGGGACAGCATCAAGGTGAAGATCACCGCGCTGGCCAGGGCGGCGATGCTGACCGACAGCGGGTTGATCGGGATGTCGTGGCCGTGCAGCCCCAGGGCGATGAGCACGCCGCCGGCGATCATCATGGCGCCGATGATCGTCAGGCCGATCAGGCCCCGCGCGCCCTTGCCGGCCCGCCCGCCCCGGAAACTTCGCCAGTAGAGACGCATCTCGTGGGCCAGCAGCCAGAGGATCGAACCCGGCGCCGCCAGGCTCACGCCACGGCCTCGCCAGATACGGGGGCGGGGGTCGCTGTAAGCTGCAGGAACACGTCCTCCAGGGTGGAGCCGTGCTTGCCGCCGCCCGCCCCCATCCCTCCGACCTGGGCGCGCAGGGCGTCCAGCGTGCCCTCGGCCAGCAGACGGCCGCCGGCGATGATGCCGATGCGGTCGGCCATGCGCTCGGCGACCTCGAGAATGTGGGTGGTGAGGATCACCGTGCCGCCGGCGTCGACGCGCTCCTGCAGCATGTCCTTGACCAGGCGGGCGGCGGCGGCGTCGAGGCCGGTCAGGGGCTCGTCGAGGATCAGCAGTTTGGGATCATGGATCAGGGCGCCGGCCAGGGCCACCTTCTGCTTCATGCCGCGCGAAAAGCCCTCGCAGCGCCGCCGCGCCTCGGACTCCAGGCCCAGCTTGGAGAGCAGCGCTTCGGCCCGAGCCTTGGCGGCCTTGGGTTCGACGTTCCACAGGCCGGCCACGAACTCCAGATATTCCAGCGGCGTCAGCTTGTCATAGATCATCGCCTCGTCGGGCGCCCAGGCGGTGATCGCCTTGGCGCCAGCCGGGTCGGCCTTGGCGTCGACGCCGAAGATGCTGATCTCGCCCTTGTCGGGCTTGGTCAGGCCCGCGACCATCCGCAGGGTGGTGGTCTTGCCCGCGCCGTTTGGCCCCAGCAGGGCGTAGAGCTCGCCGGCGTGGACCGTCAGGTCCAGGTCCATCACCGCCGGCTTGGCGAAGGTCTTGTCCAAGCCGCGGACGATCAAGGCTTCGGTCACGGACGGGTCCTTTGGGACGGTGGAGCTGGGGCATGTGAACGTGTTTGGGCCCCCTGTTCAAGGTCCTACCCCATGGGGTAGGACTTCATGCGGGTTGCCGCTGAAGGTGTGAAAAAGGGTCGCGGAGCGGCGGACATCGTCCGGCGTTTGTGAGTTCAACACCGTTTCGACGAAGCCGATCGCTCCGCGCCATTGTTTTCCGCTCGCGTCCGGTAGGCGGTCCTTTGAAGGCCTAGCCGGAAGCCGGTTCGCCCAGCCTGCCCTGTTCAACCGCTAAGGCGCGGCCAATCCAGCCGGAGAACTCCTGACCGTCACGCGCTCTCGCTCAAGGTGGCCAGCAACGTGTCCAACTGCTCGAACTGCTCGGGCATCCCGTCTGCCATCCCGACGAAGGCCTCGTCGAGCGCTTCCTTCGACGGATAGAGCTCGTGCAGGACCAACAGCGTCTGGCCCTCCCTTTCCTCGAAGGTCACCGTGGTGACGGCGGCGTCCTGGCTTTCGTCATTGGTCCAGACCAAGCGCGAGGGCGGCGTCACCTCAAGGTATTTGCCGAAGAACGCGAAGGACGATGCGGCGTCCTGGCCAAACTCGAGACGGTACTGACCCCCGACGCGGACATCCATTTCGCAGGACAGCAGAGGCGCGCCCGACGATTTGGGAGCCCACCACAGCTTCATCAACTCGGGCTTGGTCCACGCCTCGTACACGATGCGCGCCGGACCGTTGAATATACGCGTGACAACGAGCTCGCGCTCGGACTTCCGTTCGATCGTCGTGCGGTTACTCATCGCGTTTCTCCCTGACTTTCAAATCCTCGACAACCCTGTCCAACGTGTCGAAGCGTGAGGCCCAGACTTGACGGTAGCTTTCGATCCATGCCGCCTCAGCCTCGAGCCCGCGTAGGCCGAGCTTGCAGGTCCGCACGCGTCCGACCTTCTCCGTCGTGACGAACCCCGCATGCTCCAGGACGCCGACATGCTTCCTCATGCCCGTGAGGGTCATGTGGAACCTGTCGGCGAGCTCCGTGATCGAGGCGTCCGAACGGCCGAGCTGCTCGAGAACGCCACGTCGGGTGATGTCCGAGAGGGCGGCGAACGAGGCGTCGAGGCGAGATGTTGAATAGTGAACCATATGGTTCAGCGTATAGCGCTCGGATTTTTGGCATGCAAGGGGCGGTCGAACGCGCCGGAGTTATCAGCCCTCGCGCCCGCTGGGACCGCGCAAGGCTCGGCCGGGAAGGGGGCGCCGCGACGAGGACCCTACCCCCGTCTCGTCCCACCCCATCGCGCCACCTTCTCCAGTAACTCTCCCACCGCGATCGGCTTGCCGACATGGTCGTCCATGCCGGCGGCGCGGTAAGTCTCGATCTGCCCCGCCAGGACATTGGCGCTCAGCGCGATGATCGGCACACGGGCGGCGGAGCCCTGTAGGGCGCGGATGGCGCGGGTGGCGCTGACGCCGTCCTGGATCGGCATCTGCACGTCCATCAGCACGAGGTCGTAGCCGCCGCGCGCCGCCGCCGCGACCACCTCGACGCCATTGGTCGCCAGATCGACCTGATGGCCCACCGAACACAGGATCGCGCTGACCAATTCGCGATTGGCCTCATTGTCGTCGGCCAGCAGCACCCGCGCCCCAGCGGTCGGGACGGTGGCTGGCGAGATCGGCGCGGTTTCCGGCGCCGATGCCACGGGCAGCGGCAGGACGCACCAGAACCGCGAACCCGCTCCGAGGTCGCTCTTGACCCCGACCTCGCCGCCCATGGCCTCGGCCAGCCGTTTGGTGATCGACAGGCCGAGCCCCGTACCGCCGAACCGCCGGGTGACCGAGGCGTCGGCCTGGATGAAGCGATCGAACACGTGATCGATCATGTCGGGCGCCAGGCCGATGCCGGTGTCCGTGACCGAGAACTCGATCCGGGCCGCGCCATCCGCCTCTGGCCCGAGGCGGCGCGCCGACAGGGTTACGCCGCCGTCCCTCGTGAACTTGACAGCATTGCCCAGCAGGTTGAGCAGAATCTGGCGCAAGCGCTCGGGATCACCGACCACGAAGGCCGCCACGTCGGCGTCAATCCGCTTGGTCAGGCTCAGGCTCTTGGCCGAGGCCTGGGCCTCGATGATCCCCAGCGCCTGGTCCAGCAGCGGTTCCAAGGCGAACGGGCGCGAATCCAGCTCGACGCCGCCGGCCTCCAGCTTCGATAGGTCCAGCACGTCGTTCAGCGTCGACATCAACGCCTGGCCGGCGGCGTCGATGCGGTCGAGATGGCGGGTCTGGCCGGCGTCCAGCGGCGTGGCGCGCAGCAGGCCCGCGAAGCCGATGACGCTGGTCAGGGGCGTGCGCAACTCGTGACTCATATTGGCCAGGAATTCCTCCTGGGCGTGGGCGGCGGCCTCGGCGCGGCTTCGGGCCTGCGCCAGTTCGCGTGCGGTTTCGACCTGGTCGCTCGTGTCGATCTGGTTGACCAGCACCCCGACCGCGCCGGTCACCGGATCGACGGCCCGGCGCGCGGTCAGCCCGTGCCACTGCTCGCCGGCCGAGGTCACGACGCGACAGGCCGGCACGGTGATTTCACCGGCCAAGGCCTCGCCCCAGATGCGCTCGGCCTCGGCAGGATCGGCGAATGCCTGGTGGAAGACTTTTTGATCAGGAAAGCAGGCCATCCGGCTGGGATTGGCGAACAGGCGCCGGCCCTTGCCGTCGAACAGCCCGACCAGCACCGGCGTGTGTCGCAGCGCCTCGGCAGCGCGCTGCTCGTCCGGGCTGATCGCCAGCGAGGTCGCCTCGAACAGCATCGCCTCGCTGCCGTCGGCCAGGGTGATGGCCGAGATCGTGGCCGAGACCGAGGTCGGAACGCCCAGGGGATAGAAGGTCCAGTGCTCGGTGACCGCCTCGCCCCGGGCGATCTTCTGGTGGATGGTCTCCATCCGTGTGCGCACCGCCGGCGACTGGTCGGAAAAGTCACGCGCCAGCAGGGCGTCGAGGTCGACCGCCCCCCACAGGGTCACGGCGGCGGGGTTGGCGTAGACCTTGCGCTTGCGCAAGTCGTCGAACACCCAGACCGGCCGGCGCAGGCGCTCGAAGCTCGCTGTGTCGAACGGCAGGCAGGCGGGCGCGGACGGTCGGGGCGACGGCGACATCAAGGGGCTTCCAAACAGAGCACTCCATTAACGCATCAATTGCGGCATTCGGCGTGCATTCACACGGACCTAATGTCGCACGCGCGAAACGATGGAGGGAGACAGGGTGGCGCCGACGCCTTGCTTGCGCCACGGGCTGCGGCCAAGGTGCCGCTATGTCATCGCTCTACTTCCAAGGTCGCTCATGATCCGCGTTCCGCGCCTGGCGCTTGTTGTCTCCGCCGGGCTCAGCCTCGCCGCCTGCGCGACCCTTTTGCCTTCGAAGCCCCTCGGCGACCGCCCCGCCGATAGGGCGACGCCCGCCAAGTCATCCAAAACGCCGGTCGCGGCGCTAGGCGCCTCGACCGCTCCCACCCTGGCTTCGGTCAAGCCGGGCCAGTGGCCGCAGGCGGTGTCCGACGTCGCGCCCGACCCGCGCATCCGCTTTGGCGTGCTGAGCAACGGCATGCGCTACGCGATCCAGAAGAACGCCACCCCGCCCGGTCAGGCCGCCCTGCGCCTGTGGTTCGACGCCGGCTCGATCGACGAGACCGACGAGCAGCAGGGCCTGGCCCACTTCCTCGAACACATGGCGTTCAATGGCAGCAAGAACGTGCCGGAAGGCGACATGGTCAAGATCCTCGAGCGCCACGGCCTGTCGTTCGGCGCCGACACCAACGCCCAGACCGGCATCGGCGAGACCAGCTATCAGCTCGACCTGCCCAAAACCGACGACGATACGGTCGATAGCGCCATGATGCTGCTGCGCGAGGCGGCCGGCGCCCTGACTATCGCCCCCGACGCCGTCGATCGCGAGCGTGGCGTGGTGCTGTCGGAGGAACGCACCCGCGACAGCCCGTCCTATCGCGTCTTCACCAACGGCTTCTCGTTCCAGATGGAGGGCCAGCGGCCGCCGCTGCGTCTGCCGATCGGCAAGACCGAGATCCTGCGCGCCGCCCCTGCCCAGCGCATCCGCGACTTCTACGAGGCCTGGTACCGGCCCGAGAACGCGGTGGTCGTGGCGGTGGGCGACTTCGACGTCGACGCCATGGAGGCCAAGATCAAGGCCCGGTTCGGCGATTGGACGCCGCAAGGTCCGGCGGGCGTCCGGCCTGACGTCGGCCCCGTGGCAAAACGCGGCCTGACCGCCAAGGTGCTGGTCGAGCCCGGCGCGGCGCTGTCGGTGCAGTTGGCCTGGATCAATCCGCCCGACTTGGAGTTGGAAACCAGGGCCAAGGACGCCGATGAGCTGGTCAAGGCCCTGGGCTTCGCTGTGCTGAACCGGCGCCTGCAGGACCTCAGCCGCAATGACGCCCCGCCGTTCATTGTCGGGGTAGCGATGCAGAACGACCAGTACCAAGCCGCCCAGGTCACCAGCCTGGCCGCCACCGCCCAGCCGGGCCGCTGGAAGGAAGCGCTGGCCGCCCTCGACCAGGAACAGCGCCGCGTCGTGAAGTACGGCGTGCGCCAGGACGAGCTGGACCGCGAGATCGCCGCCATGCGCGCCGGCTTCGTGGCCGCCGCCGCTGGCCAAGCCACCCAGCGCACCACGGCCCTGGCCGGGGCGATCGTCAACAGCCTGGGCGACAAGGAAATCCCCACCAGCCCGTCGCAGAACCTGGTGGTGTTCGAAGAGGCCACCAAGGGCCTGACCGCCGACAAGGTCTCGGCCAAGCTGAAGGCCGCCTTCACCGGCTCCGGCCCGCTGATCACCATACCAACACCGACCGCCATCGACGGCGGCGAGGGAACGGTGACCGCCGCCTATGCCGACAGCCAGACGAGCGCCGTCGCAGCGCCCCCCGCGCCCAGCAACACCGTCTGGCCCTATGCCAGCTTTGGCGCCGTGGGCAAGGTCGCCGAGCAGAAGGACGTGACCGATCTCGACACCGTCTTCGTGCGCTTCGCCAACGGCGTGCGCCTGACTGTCAAACCGACCAAGTTCCGCGACGACCAGATCCTGGTGAAGGCCCGCATCGGCCACGGCCTGCTGGACCTGCCGACCACGGTCCAGAACCCGCTATGGGCCGGCTCGGCCTATATCGAGGGCGGTCTCAAGCAGATCTCGGCCCAGGACATGGACAGGGTGTTGAACGGCAAGGTGTGGAACGCCGGCCTGGGGGTCGAGGACGACGCCTTCAGCCTGTCGGGCCGCACCCGCCCCGAGGACCTGGACACCGAGCTGCAGGTGCTGGCCGCCTACGCCATCGACGGCGGCTGGCGTCCCGAGGCCTTCACCCGGATGAAGACCTATTACGGCACCATCCACGACCAGATGGAGGGCACGGCGGGCGGCGTAATGGGCCGAGACCTGGGCGGCCTGCTGCGCGGCGGCGACCGGCGCTGGACTTTCCCCTCGCGGGCCGAGATCGCCGGCAGCGCGATCGACCAACTGAAGACCGCCATCGCGGGGCCGCTGACCACCGACGCCATCGAGGTGGTGATCGTCGGTGACATCACGGTGGACAAGGCCGTCGCTGCGGTGGCCCAGACCTTCGGCGCCCTGCCGGCCCGCACCGACACGCAAGCCGCCGCCACGGCCGACCAGTCGCCCTTCCCCGCTCCCTCGGCTACGCCGATCGTCCGCACCCACAAGGGCCGCGCCGACCAGGCCCAGCTGTTCATGGCCTGGAAGACCGACGACCTGTTCGCCAACCTGCAGCGGGCCCGCAACACCCAGCTGCTGGCCCAGGTGATGCAACTACGGCTGACCGACGAACTGCGCGAGAAGCAGGGGGCCACCTACTCGCCCTCGGCCTCGGCCACCGCCAGCGTGGTCTTCGACCACTGGGGCTATCTGGCCGTCAGCGTCGAGGTTCCGCCCGAGAAGATCGACGGCGTCATCGCCAGCATCCGCCAGATCGCCGCCGACCTGCGCGACAAGGCGGTCACCGACGACGAGTTGGACCGGGCCAAGAAGCCGCGCATCGACCAGATCGAGAAGGCTCGCGAGACCAACGAATACTGGCTCGGCGTGCTGTCGGGCGCCCAGGCCGATCCGCGCCTGCTGGACTCCACCCGCTCGGTGATCTCCGGCCTGCAACGGGTGTCGGTGGCTGACGTGCAGAAGGCGGCCAAGGATTTCCTGGGCGACGACAAGTCGTGGACGATGGTGGTCAAGCCGGAGGGGAAGTAACTCCAAATCCGTTTTCCCGGCGAAGGCCATGACCCAGATCCCAAGGCGCGGGGCTGATTGGAGGCGCGCGGCATTCCCGGAACCCGCCTCAAAGTCATTCCATCTGGGCCCCGGCCTTCGCAGGGGAGACGGACTGTGAATTTACCGGCAGGCGATCAGGTGAACCCGATCAGCCTGTCCGCTCGCCGGCTTCCCCGCCAAAATCCCATAACCCGCCAAGCCCCAAACCGCCGCGACGGCCAACCATTGGGCGAGGGTGGCGCGGTGGGGAGCGGGCTTTGTCATGTCCGCCTTATCCGCGCGTTGCGCCGCGCCGAATAACGACTTATCAGCGGCCATCTGTGAGGTTTCGTCACATGACCGCCCGATCGCTGCCGCCGCTCAACGCCCTGCGCGCTTTCGAGGCCTTCGCGCGGTGTGGCCGCATGACCCTGGCCGCCGACGAGCTGTGCGTCACCCATGGCGCGATCAGCCGTCAGATCCGCCAGCTTGAGGACCATCTGGGCGCCGCCCTGACCGAAGGCCCGCGCACCAAGCTGGTGCTGACCTCGACCGGGGTGACCCTGGCCCAGGCCTTGACGGCGGCCTTCGACCAGATCGACGCGGCGATTCCCCGGCCGCCGCCAGCCGCCGACCGCGCCTTGGTGGTCTCCTGCCTGCCGACCTTCGCGATGAAGTGGTTGATCCCGCGCCTGCCAGGCTTCGTAGCCGCCTAACCCCACATCCCGGTGCGGATCGTGGAGTCCAACGGCCCCTTCGACTTCCGCGCCGACGGCGTCGACCTGGCCATCCGCATGCGGCTGCCCGAGGCCCCGCCTTCGCACGACGCCGACGTCACGCCGTTCCTCAAGCACTATGTCGGGCCGGTGGTTTCGCCCGCCCTGGCCGCCCAGGCGCCGGACCTGGCGTCCCTGGCCGCCCTGCCCCGCCTGCACACCCGCAGCTTCTTCGAAAGCTGGTCGGAATGGGAAGCCGCGTCGGGCATGACTTTGGGGCCGGCGGCGGTGAACCGCGAATTCGACCACTATTTCTACATGCTGGAAGCCGCCGCCGCCGGCCTTGGCGTGGCGATGGGGCCTTGGGCCTTCGCCGGGAGCGATCTGGCCAGTGGGCGGCTGGTGGCGCCGATCGGGCTGATCCCCGGCCGAGCCGAGGTGTGCGCCCTGACACCCAAGGGCAAGGCCACCAAGCCCGCCCGCCGCTTCCGCGACTGGCTGTCGGCCGAGGGCGCGGCGACCCCCGCGCCGCCGGGTTCTCAACAGGCCAGGCCAGCTAAAGGCGCAAACCCCCTTACACTTTGCCCTGGCGCCCTTTAGTTTCCGCCGATCCCCCGCGCCCCGGCGCCCCAACGAGACCAGGAGCCGTCATGGACGCCGCCACCATCGCCAAGCTCGAAGGCCATCTGAAGCGCACCTTCGGCAACCCCCACATCGCGCTCAAGGCTCGCCCCAAGCAGAAGGACTCCGCCGAGGTCGAAGTGGCCGGCGAATTCATTGGCGTCGTTTTCCAGGACGAGGACGAGGACGGCTCGTTCATGTTCGAGATGGCGATCCTGGCGGAAGACCTGGAAGGCTAGTATCCGTGACAGGCAGGGTCTGGTGTCGGCGGCGAAGGGCGTGAGGAGCCATCCCCTCGACCGCCCCGTCTGGTCGGCCTTCACCGGACGCCAGGCCGAGCACGCCATCGTCGATGGTCCCGCCCTGCGCGTCGACCCCGACTATGGCCTGTTCGCGGCGACGGCAGACAACAGGCCGGGCAGCCTGGCCGCCCTGCAGCGGCTGGTCCGCGCCCATGGCGAGGTCGGGCTGTTCGAACGGTTCGATCCGCCACCGGTCCCGGGCACGGCGGTCATCAAACGCGCCCTGTGCTGGCAGATGACCGCTGACAGCTTGGCCGCGCCAAAGCCTGTGACCTTCGCGATCGAGCCGCTGACCGAGGCCGACGGGCCGGAGATGCTGGCCCTGGCCACCCTGACCAAGCCGGGGCCGTTCTTCCGCCGCACCCACCAGTTGGGCGATTTCGTCGGGGTGAAGATCGACGGCCGCCTGGCGGCCATGGCCGGCGAGCGAATGCGCCCCGACGGCTTCACCGAGGTCAGCGGCGTCTGCACCCATCCGGACTTTCGCGGACGCGGCTATGCGGCGCGGCTGATGCTGCAGGTGGCTGGCGCGATCCAGGCGCGCGGCGAGACGCCGTTCCTGCACAGCTACGCCGACAACGCCGGCGCGATCGCCTTGTATCAGGCGCTGGGGTTTCGGTTTCGGTGCGAGCAGATCCTGACGGTGCTGGGTCCAGTCTGAACAAAAAGGGGCCCGGAAGGCGCTCGCCCTCCGGGTCCCTGTCTTCCACTCGGCGGCCGCGATCAGACGTCGGCGATCTTGTTGGCCGATCTGCGCGCCCAGCCATACAACCCGATGACGACCACCGCGGCGGCGACCAGGGCGAGGATCATGCCCACGTGCTCGGAGGGCGCGAAGGGGACTTCCAACGGGCCGGGCTTGTTGGTGGTGACGATCAGGCCGGCCAGGGCGACGTTGAACAGGCTCTCGCCGACGATGAAGCCCGAGGCGATCAGGATGCCCAGGCGCTTGGCGGGTGCGGCCATGCGGTCCTTGCCGACGATCTTGTCGTAGATCCAGCCGGCCAAGGCCCCGACCACGACCGGCGCGGTGACGGCGCTGGGCAGGTAGATGGCCAGGCCCACGCCCAGGGGCGGCAGGCTGAGGCGCTCCTGGCTAGACTTGCGCAGGATCAGGTCGACGGCCACCAGGGCCAGGCCGATCAGCGCCCCGACGCCCAGCAGGGTCCAGTTCAGATCCCCGCCGATCACGCCCTTGGCCAGGGTCGAGATCAGGGTGGCCTGGGGGGCGTCCAGCGGCTTGGCCCCAGCCACGGTGGCCAGGTTGGCCGCGCCGGAGAAGCCGTTCGAACGGTTCAGCAGTTCCAGCACGAAGGGGATGACGATCGCGCCGGCGACGACGCCGATGATCAGGGCCACCTGCTGTTTCCACGGCGTGGCGTCGACTAGCTGTCCGGTCTTCAGGTCCTGCAGGTTGTCGTTGGCCACCACGGCCACGGCCAGCACCATGGTGGTGACATAGAGGGCGTAGGCGACCAAGGCCTTGGCGACATCGGGACCGATGACGCCTCGGCCGACCACGCCGACCATCAGCGAGGCGCCCAGCACGGTCAAAATAGCTATGCCAGAGACCGGGCTGTTGGACGAGCCGATCAGGCCGGCCATGTAGCCGCAGACGGCGGCGGCCAGCAGGCCGGCGATCAGCACATAGCCGACGCCGATGGCGACCAGCGGGGTCGCAATGCTGGTGATCGGGCCGCCGGTCAGGAAGTGGGCCAGGAACCAGCCGGCAGGAGCCAGCAGGGCCAGAGACACCACGCCGACGATGCCGATCGGGATATCCTGCTCGGTCCGCGGGATCACGCCGCCGACCTTGCGGGCCTTGTTGGCCTCGAAGGCTGACATCAGGCCCGACCAGATCGGCACGGCCAGCTTGCCCAGGGTCCAGATGGCGGCGGCGCCGATGACGCCCGCGCCCATGAACCGCACCTCGGTCTTCCAGACCGTGAGGGCGTGCTTGGCGACCGAGACGTCCGGCATCGGGTGCAGGGCGGTCATGACCGGGACCAGAACGCCCCAGGCGATAGCGAGGCCGGCGAACATCGCCACGCCGACGGTGATGCCCATCAGGTGTCCCGCGCCCATCAGGGCCAGTGAGCTGGAAGCGCCCAGGCCGGTCGCGCCGGCCCCGGCCTTGAAGTAGCCTGCGACCTCGGCGGCGAAGATCTTGGCGGCGGCCAGGGCCGCGAACAGGGCCGAGGCGATGGTGCCCAGCACCACGGCGATCAGGCCAAACACCCCCTCGGCGGCGCCTTCGCGCGAGCCGGTGCCGACCTTCAGCACCTCGGCGGCGGCGACGCCCTCGGGGTAGGGCAGGTCGGAATTGGTCACCAGAGCCCGGCGCAGGGGTATGGTGTACATCACGCCCAGGATGCCGCCGACCAGGCAGGCGCCGAAGGTGGTCAGGAATGGCACGTGGCTCCACCAGCCGATCATCAGCAGGCCCGGCAACACGAAGATCACCGACGACAGTGTTCCCGCCGCCGAAGCGATGGTCTGGACGATGTTGTTTTCCTGGATCGTCGCGGTCTTGAAGGCCCGCAGCAGCGCCATCGAGATCACGGCCGCCGGGATCGAGGTGGCGAAGGTCAGCCCGACCTTCAGTCCCAGATAGACCTGGGCGGCGGTGAAGACGAGCGTGATCAGGATGCCGAGAAGGACCCCTCGAACGGTGAACTCCGACCGGGGCGTTACGATGGTGTCGGACGACATGCAGGGTCCTGAAAAGAGTTAAGGCGACCGGACCTTGCACGTCCGACCGCCCCAAACTCAAGTCTTGTTCCGCATTTTCCCGTTTCGCCGGTTGGCGTTGCCCTTGAATTCCCTTTCAAGGAACGGTTCAGAGAACGCCCAGCATCTCCGCGACCAGCGGATGGCGGACGATGTCGCGGTCGGCCAGGCGGACCACCGCGATGTTCTCCAGCGCCTCGAACTTCTCGGCCACGTCGCCCAGGCCCGAGATGCCCGGCAGCAGGTCCGACTGGTTCGGGTCGCCCGTCACCACCATGGTCGAGTTCCAGCCTAGGCGGGTCAGCAGCATCTTCAGCTGCATGTAGGTGCAGTTCTGGGCCTCGTCGATCACCACGAAGGCGTTGTTCAGGGTACGACCGCGCATGAAGCCGACTGGCGCGATCTCGATCGCCCCCTCGGCCATCAGCGACCGCATCCGCTTGACCGAAAGCCGGTCGCTCATGGCGTCGTAGAGCGGGCGCAGATAGGGTGCCAGCTTCTCTTCCATGTCGCCCGGCAAGTAGCCCAGCGACTCGCCGGCCTCAACGGCGGGGCGCGACAGCACGATGCGGCCGACCTTGCCGGCTTCCAGCGCTTCGACGGCCTTGGCGATGGCGATATAGGTCTTGCCGGTGCCGGCCGGACCGAGGGCCATGATCAAATTCTTGTCATCGATCGCCTCCATCAGGCTGGCTTGGCCCGGCGATTTGGGTTTGATCGTTTTGAGATAACTTTGGTCGCGCTCCTCCTGATCTGGGCCGCTCAAGGGCGACCAGCCGCCGCGATGCTCCACCGGCAGGCGGCGCACCTTGCCGTCATCGTAGTGGCCAGCGTCGTTAGCGCCTTCGCGCACGGTCCGCTTGAGAGCTCGCTTGGTCATGAAAGCCTCCATTCAGGCATGAAAAAAGGACGAAGCCGAATGGCGTCGTCCTTAGGGCAGATGGGGAGGAGATAGACGGAGGCGCGAGCGCGGCCGGACGGTTCGGAGCTGGGCCCCGAAGGCGGATCTGTACGCCCAAACCCCAAAACCGACACTCAAGGTCTCCGTCGTCGGGATGCCATGATCGATGATCGAACCACGACCGGTTACGAAGAAGAATGATTCCCGATGTAGGAGTGTTCCCCTTCGAATCGCACAAATACAATGGGGCTCACATGGTTTATGAGCCGTTAAGGCCTTGCTCGCTTTTAAAACACGGGGTGTACGGATGACTGTCTATTCCTTGGGCGCCGCAGTTCCCCAGCTTCCCCCGGAAGGCGAATATTGGATCGCGCCCAATGCCGCCGTGATGGGAAACGTCATCCTGCACAGGAATTCGAGCGTCTGGTGGGGGGCAATAGTTCGCGGCGACAATGATCCGATCACGATCGGTGAGAACAGCAATGTTCAAGACGGCTCAGTACTGCATACCGACAGCGGCGCTCCGCTGACCATCGGCGCCAATGTGACCATCGGCCACATGGTGATGTTGCACGGCTGCACGATCGGCGATGGCTCGCTGATCGGCATCGGCTCGATCATCCTCAACGGCGCCAGGATCGGCAGGAACTGCCTGATCGGGGCCGGCGCCCTGATCACCGAAGGCAAGGAGATCCCGGACAACGCTGTCGTGATGGGCGCGCCCGGCAAGGTGGTGCGCGAGGTCTCCGAGCATCAGGCGATGATCCTGCAGGCCTCGGCGCTGCACTATGTGGAGAATTGGAAGCGGTATCGCGCGGGGTTGAGGGTGGTGGCCTAAATCCTCCGCCTGTGGGGAGGCGATCGCAAAGCGATCGGTGGGGGAAGTTTTAGGGTTGCGAATCGAGGGTACGGCAGTCTGCCGATCATTCCCCCCTCCGTCGGCTTCGCCGACACCTCCCCCACAGGAGGAGGACATGATGCCGCTACGACACCCGCCAAACCCTCTTGCCCGCCGCCAAAACCCGGATCACTCTCTGGCTTAACAACGATAACAAACCAGGGAGGCGATGTCGGGCCATGACCAGCACGCGCTACGACTACGTCATCATCGGCGCCGGCTCGGCCGGCTGCGTCCTGGCCGCGCGGTTGACGGAAGACCCCAATATCAAGGTCCTGTTGCTGGAAGCCGGCGGCAAGAACACATCGCTCCTGGTCAAGATGCCGGCCGGGGTGGGCGAGCTGATCAAGGCCAAGGGCGACCAGAACTGGGGCTTCTGGACCGAGGAAGAGCCACACCTTAATGACCGCAAGCTGTGGTGGCCCCGCGGTAAGGGCCTGGGCGGCAGCTCGGCGATCAACGGCATGGTCTATATTCGCGGCCATGCGCGCGACTATGACCAGTGGCGGCAGATGGGCCTGGCCGGCTGGTCCTATGCCGAGGTCCTGCCCTATTTCAAGCGAAGCGAAACCCACCACGGCGGCGGCGACGCCTATCACGGCGAGGCCGGTCCCCTGCACGTGTCGCGCGGCGAGTCCAAGAGCCCGTTCTACACCGCCCTGGTCGAGGCCGGTCGCCAGGCGGGCCATGCGGTGACCAAGGACTTCAACGGCTACCGGCAGGAGGGTTTCGGCCCCTACGACCTGACCATCCGCGACGGCCAACGCTGGAGCGCGGCGGCCGCCTATCTGACCCCGGTCATGACCCGTCCAAACCTGACCTGCGTGACCGAGGCCCGCACGACGCGGATTTTGGTCGAGAAGGGTCGGGCGATCGGGGTGGAATATGTCGTCGGAGCCAGCGGCGATAAGGTCACGGCCCATGCCGAAGCCGAGGTGCTGCTCAGCGCCGGCGCCGTGCAGTCGCCGCACATCCTGCAACTGTCGGGCATCGGCGATCCGGAGGACCTCAAGGCCCACGGGATCGCGGTCGTCCAGGAGAGCAAGGGGGTCGGCGCCAACCTGCAGGACCATCTGGACGTCTGCCTGTCCTGGACCACAAAGAACCTGACCACCGCCTATTCGGCCAACAAGGGCTTGAGGAAGCTGGGCACCGGCCTGTCCTACATGCTGCTGGGCAAGGGACTGGGCCGTCAGCAGTTCCTGGAGAGCGGCGCCTTCCTGAAGTCGCGGCCCGACCTGGACCGGCCCGACCTGCAAATCCACGGCGTGCTGGCCATCATGCAAGACCACGGCAAGACCCAGGTCGAGAAGGACGGCTTCACCCTGCACGTCTGCCAGCTGCGCCCGGAAAGCCGAGGCAAGGTGGGCCTGCGCTCGGCCGACCCGTTCGACGATCCGACCATCCTGGGCAATTACCTGGCGACCGAGGAAGACCGCCGGGCCATCCGCGAGGGCGTCAGGATCGCCCGCGACGTGGTCGCCCAGGCGGCTTTCGACCCCTATCGCGAAAGCGAGTATTCGCCGGGCGCAGACATCAAGACCGACGCCGACCTCGACGCCTGGATCCGCGCCAAGTCCGAGACCATCTACCATCCTGTCGGCACCTGCCGGATGGGCGCGGCGGGCGATCCGCTGGCCGTGGTCGATGATCAGCTGCGGGTGCAAGGGATCGCCGGCCTGCGGGTCATCGACGCCTCGGTCATGCCGACCCTGATCGGCGGCAACACCAACGCCCCTACCATCATGATCGCCGAGCGGGCGTCGGACTTGCTGCGCGGCAAGGCTCTGGCGGCGCCGGTGGACGTGCCGGTGTTTGAGGATGGGCGGGCGGTGGCGGCCTAGGCGCGTCGGGCCGCGCTCTGTGCTTCTCTCAGCCAATCCAAGCGAAGGACCCCGCCCCATGAACCACCGCCCCCTCGGCCGCTCCGGCCTGTCCATCGCGCCGCTGGTGTTCGGCGGCAATGTCTTCGGTTGGACGGCGGACGAGGCGACCTCGCACCGCCTGCTGGACGCCTTCATCGACGGCGGCTTCAACGCGGTCGACACCGCCGATGTCTATTCGGCCTGGGTCCCCGGCCACACGGGCGGCGAGTCCGAAAGCGTGATCGGTCGCTGGCTGAAGGGCCGGAGCAAGCGCGACGACGTGCTGATCCTAACCAAGGTGGCCATGTGGCCAGCCCAGCCGGGCCTGTCTGCGGCCAATATCGTCTCGGCAGTCGAGGGTTCGCTGACGCGCCTGCAGACCGACCATATCGACCTCTACCAATCGCATCAGGACGATCAGGCCACGCCGATCGACGAGACGTTGGAGGCCTACGACCGGCTGATCCAGGCCGGCAAGGTCCGGGCCATCGGCGCCTCGAACTTCACGCCCGAGCGCTTGGCGCAGTCGTTGAAGGTCTCGGCCGACCAAGGCGTGGCGCGCTACGAGACCATCCAGCCGAAGTTCAACCTCTATGACCGCAGCGAGGTCCAGGGCGCGCTGGAGGCTCTGACTGGCCAGGAAGGGATTGGCGTTATCCCCTATTACGGCCTAGCCGCCGGATTCCTGACTGGAAAATACCGCAGCGAGGCCGATCTGGAAGGCAAGGCGCGGGGGCGGACGGTCAGGCAATACCTCAACGACAAGGGCCAGCGCGTGCTTGCCGCCCTCGACCAGGCCGCCAAGACGGTGGGCGCCTCCCAGGCTCAGGTCGCCCTGGCCTGGATCATGGCCCACCCGTCGATCACCGCCCCGATCGCCAGCGCCACCAGCGTGGAGCAACTGACCGAACTGATGGGCGCGGCGCGGCTCGTGCTGCCGGCAGAGGTGATTGAGGGGTTGAACGCGGCGGGGGCCTAGAAACCCTGATGAGGAGAGGTCGCCCCCCCTGGCGCCCCCTCCCCACCGTCCGACGCGTCCCCTGCGGCGCGTCGTCCTTTCCGCCCCCCCGGACGGAAAAGCTCTGTTGAATGTCGTCAGGCGATCCGACGCCCGTGCAGCGTCGCCAGCCGCAAACGCGGCGCTTCCTCATTGGCTGGACCGAGGCTGCGAATTTCGCGCACGCCCAGCTCCGAGGCAGGCCGGCCCATCAGGCGCTGGATCATGGCGATGGGCTGGTAAAGTCCCAGAAACCGGTCGACCTGGCCGTCGACCCCGGTCATCGGCGCGAACAGAACCTCCATCCCGACCGACGGAACCCCGACAGCCCGGATGTCCGCTGTGACCACCATCGGCTCGCCCCGACGGCGCGCGACCTCCAAGGCTGACTTGATTTCCAACCGATGTGACAGAGCCCAGAAGCCCAGAGCGTCCTCGCCGCGCAGGTCGCGGGCGTGCAGGTCGGTGACGAAGCCCCCCGCCAGCCGCACCGGAAAACGACCTTTGCCGTCGCGGCCCAAGATGAACACCTGTGGCAGCAGATCGAGGAAATCACCGGGATGTACGCTGGCGCGGGTCGGCACGGCCTCGTTAACGGCCTTGCTACGCCAATAGTCTATCAATCGTTCCGTGCTTGGATGGAACATCGTCGTTCCCCTCGCGGCTCGCTCGCGGTCCTTTTCGACCGCATCGGGCTTGCAGGGAAAATCGGGCCAGCCCTCGGACCGTATCGTCCTGGGACAGTTTGCCGATGGAATGACGACCATGGCGTGGTTCTTGCATGGCTAATGGCCGTGCACGACGCTGATGAGTTGTGAAGGGAAGAGGCCTATGCGGGCGCCGAAAATGACCTTGCCCAAGCTGTGGATCAGCCTGGCCGCTGCTCTTGCCGGCGGCTTGGGAGCGCTCTTGCTCAGCGGCCCCGCCTCCGCTCAGTGCGGCGGCTGTGCGCCGCCGCCGCCGCCTTGCTGCGCCCCGCCGCCGGCCCCGCCACGTCCGCCCACCCCGCCCTCGAACTGCAACACCTGCGGCAATAACGGGCACAATGTATATGTGCCGGGCGTCAATATCCACGTCAGCGGCTCGGTGGTGGTCAACGCCAACGCCTCGGCGACCAGCAGCGCCACGTCCACCTCGAACGCCGGCTCTGGCGCCGGCGCTAGCGCCGGGGCCTCGGCCGGCTCGACCGTCTATTACGGCGGCGGCACGCACGGCGGCTACTATTCTGGCCCGGTCTCCACCGGCTACATCCAGGGCTTGAATGTCGAAGGCGGCGAAGCCCGTCGTCGCGCCTCGTATGAGGCCACCCGCACCAAGTTCAAGCGCGTGGTCATCCGCGCCGTCTGCCTGGACGACAAGGACATCCCCCACCCCGCCTCGCAGGTCACCCCTGATCGCGACATCGACAGCGGCTATGAGGGCGAGCTTTACCGCTGTATCGCCGGCTCGCGCATGCAGTACGTGATCGGGGCCTATGAAGGCTTCAGCCAGAGCAATTTCGGCGGCGAGACCTTTGTCTGCGGCAAGAGCGAAGCGCTCTATTACGGCGGCGGCGGCGCTGGTGGCGGCTCCGGCCTGGCCGGCGGCCCCGATGGCCGTGGGGGCGCCATGAGCTGCCGTCCGCAACGCCCGGCCCGCGACTGCAACGAGCGCTCGCTGTTGCGCCGCTACGGCGCCGGGGTGAAGGTGCTGAGCATCCTGACCACCGAGAAATACACCGCCTACCGCGAAGAAACCGTGCGCGAACAGTCGAGCCAGGGCTTGAGCCTCAGCCTCGATGGCGGCGTCGGCGGAGTGGTCTATTAGAGCATTTCCCGACCTGACTGCGTCATGCCGTGAGCTCTAATCTTCTGTTTTGACGCATTTTTCTTCACGCGAACCGGAACCACTTCGCTCGAAAAATGCTCTAGGCGCTCGGCCGTGCACATTGGAAAACAAAAAGGGCCGCTCCCGTAGGAGCGGCCCTTTCGTTTTGGCTTTGGCGTGACCTCTAGATCACGTAGTCGTAGACCATGTCGGCCAGGGTGTGATCCATCGTCCGGGCTGGCTCTTCGCAGGTCGGGCAGTTGACGATGCGGGCCGGGACGCCGGCGGCCGTGCAGTGCGGCGGCACGGGCTTGAGCACCACAGAACCCGAGGCGATCTTGGCGTAGTCGCCGATTGTGATGTTGCCCAGCACCTTGGCGCCCGCGCCCAGCAGCACGCCCTTGCCGATCTTGGGGTGGCGGTCGCCGCGGTCGGCGCCGGTGCCGCCCAGGGTCACCCCGTGCAGCATCGAGACGTCGTCGCCGACCACTGCGGTCTCGCCGATGACGATGCCAGTGCCGTGGTCGATGAACACGCCCTGGCCGATGCGGGCGGCGGGATTGATATCGACCTGAAAGACCTCGCTGGCCCGGCTCTGCAGATAGAAGGCCAGGGTCTCGCGCCCCTCGCTCCACAGCCAGTGCGACACGCGGTGGGTCTGGAGGGCCAGGAAGCCCTTGAAGAACAGGAAAGGCTGGACATAGCCCTTGCAGGCCGGGTCGCGCTCGAACACGGCGACGAGGTCGGCCTCGGCGGCCGTCACCAGCGCCGGGTCACTGTGGAACGCCTCGGCGGCGAATTCGCGGGCGGTCATGGCCCGCATCTCCTGATCGCCCAGTTTGCGCGCCAGTTGGAAGGTCAGGGCGTCGGCCAGGTTATCGTGGCTGAGGATCACCGCGTTGAGCAGCGAGGCCAGGGCCGGCTCGGCCTTGGCGGCGTGTTCGGCCTGGTTGCGCAGCGCCGCCCAGACGGGGGGCGCCGTGTCGCGCCCGACGACTTCAAGATGCTTGGCCACCGGGTTCTCCCTCTCGCCTCGCGGCTTTTAGAGCATCTTTTTAGGAAATGCTTTAGTCCGCACGCCGTCCTTGTAAGAACGTCGCTATCCCAAGACAAGCTGCGTCAGCTTGGCGGGAAGTTCGCCCTTCACCGCCATATGGTGCACGCGAAGCAGTAAAGCCACCGTCAAGGCGTCCGGCATGTGTCCCGCGACCGCAGCATCGAGGGCTTCGGGGAAAGGCACGCGGGCGACGGCCAGATCCTCGGTCTCGTCCGGCGCGGCGGCCGTGGGGCTCAGATCCATGGCGAGATAGCCATAGCCGTGCTCGTCGGTGATCGAGTTGGACAGTTCCAGCGACAGGATGAGCCGCCAGTCGGCCGCCACCAGCCCCACCTCCTCGGCCAGTTCGCGCTTGGCGCCGTCCAGCGGATTCTCGTCCAGCGGCGCGCCGCCCTCGGGGATCTCCCAACTGTAGTTGGCGCGCGGGAAGCGGTTCTGGCCCACCAGGGTGACTGTGCCGTCGGCGTGCAGCGGCACGATCCCGATCGCCCGGTTCTTGAACGACACCTTGCCGTACAGCGCCGGCCGCCCGGTGGGGGCGACAGCCTGATATTCGGTCAGGGTGAGCCACGGATTGTCATAGACGATCTGCTGGCTGCTTACGCCCCACGGTTCGCCGTGCGTTTTCAGCCAGGACGGTTTGTCGGCCATCGGGGTCTCGCGACTTGTGGTGGCCGGGGCTCGGCCATAGGTGTGCCACCTATAACGCATCGTGGAGACCGTCTTGGTTGGTTCCGTTCCCCCCGCGCCGGAATTTGGCGCCGTGCTGCCGATCGAGGCCAATCCGGCCGTGGTGGGCTTCCTCGCCAAGCGCCGCTCGGCCTCGGCCATGACCCTGGCCGCGCCCGGCCCCGATGGCGCCCAGTTGATGGACCTGCTGCGCCTGGCCGCGCGAGTGCCCGACCACGGCAAGCTGGCGCCCTGGCGGTTCGTGATCCTGAGCGGCGAGGCCAAGAACGCCTTCGCGGCCAAGATCACCGCCTTGGCCGGCCGCCAGGCCAATCCGGTCAAGGCCAACGCCGCCCTGCGCAAGCTGACCCGGCCGCCCGTCGCCGTGGCGGTAGTCTCGCGCTACATCCCTGGCGACATCGCCGAATGGGAGCAGCGCCAGAGCGCCTCGGCCGTCTGTCATCAGATGCTGTTGGCCGCCGAGGCCCTGGGCTGGGGCGCCAACTGGATTACCGACTGGTACTCTTACGATCCCGAGGCTCGCGACATTCTCGGCCTGGGCCAGGGCGAGTTGGTGGCGGGCTACCTTTATCTTGGCACCGTCACCGAGCCGCCACAGGAGCGCGCGCGACCTGACGTCGCGAGGATCACCACCCACTGGACGGCCGACTGAGGCGAAAAGCCGGCGACGGCCCACCCAACGGGCGGCCCTCTTCGCGGCCATGCGTCAACTCAGACACTTTGGCGTAACAGTTCTGCATTGAAGGGATTTTAAACGCGCTTGAGTTGCCGTCCGACACGGCCTTGCCCTATGGCCAGGCTTGAAGACGACAGCGCGTTTTATCGCCGACCCTCCAATTCCGGCCGACGGGGCTCATGACACTTTCCTTGATGATACTGGGCCTGGCGGCCGCGCTGGACGCCGCGCAAGACCCCGCGCCCGCGCCCAAGGGCGCGCCCACCGCGCAGACCGCGCCCCCGCGCGCCGTGCCGGCCGATCCCGATGAGTACGAGGTCGAGGCCGTCCAGGTCACCGCCGAGAAGCGCGGCCAGGTCGAGGGCAAGATCCAGCCGGAGCTGGTGCTCAATCCGGCGCAGATCCGCGCCTATGGCGCGGGGAGCATCTCGGAACTGTTCGCGGCGCTGGAGCCTCAGCTGCGCACCAGCCAGGGCCGCGGCGACGGCCAACCCATCACTTTGATCAACGGCCGGCGCATCTCGGGCTTCCAGGAGGTCCGCGACATTCCGCCCGAAGCCATCGAGCGCTTCGAGATCCTGCCCGAGGAAGTGTCGCTGACCTATGGCTACCGCGCCGACCAGCGGGTGGTGAACATTGTGCTGCGCCGGCGTTTCCGCGCCATCACCAACGAAGGCGGCGTGAAGCTTCCGACGGCGGGCGGCCGCACCAGCACCGACGTTCAGAGCACGTTCTTCCGCGTTCAGGGCGACCAGCGCTGGCTGTTCAACGGCAAGCTCACCCACGACACCCCGCTGTTCGAGACCGAGCGCGACATCGTGCGCACGCCGTCGGGTTCGCCGTATGACTTAACCGGCAACATCACCGGCCTCGACCGCCAGGTCGTGGATCCGGTGACAGGCGCCGTCACCGTCGTGCGCCAGCCCATCGATCCGGCTTTGACCGCCCTGGTTGGCGGGCCGATCACCGTCGCCCAGGTCCCTGCCTTGGCCGCCGCCGGCGCGCCCAGCGTGGCCGATTTCGCCGCCAAGGCCGGCTTTCCCGCCACCGACGACCTGACCGCCTGGCGCACCCTGTCGCCCCGAAGCACCACGGCGTCGCTTAGCGGCTCCCTGACCCGGCCGCTGGGCAAGACGTCGCTGGTGACGTTCACGGGCGGCTTCGACGATTCCAGCACGCTCAGCTATCTGGGCCTGCCGGGCATCCGGGTGCTGGCGCCGGGCGACAACCCCTACTCGCCCTTCACCGAGACCGTTCAGCTCTACCGGTTCGTCGACGACTACGTCTCCCTGACCCGCAAGGTCGACACCCAGAAGGCGACGTTGGGCGCGGCGGCCAATGGCCGGCTCAAGGACTGGCGCTGGAGCACCACCGCCGGCTACGGCTATTCGACCAGCGAGACCCAGAACGGCCGCGGCGTGGACGCGGCGCTGTTCGCGGCCGGCGTCGCGGCCAACGACCCCAACCTCAATCCGTTCGGCAACATCCCCTATCAGCTGCTGTCGCGGGTCTCGCCCGACACGGCGCGCTCGACCTCCAACACCGCCAATGCCGAAGGCGTGTTGATCGGCAATTTGCTGCAGCTTCCAGCGGGCGGCGTGCAGACCACCTTCAAGGTCGGGGCGGACACCCAGACCCTGGATTCGCGCAGCACCCTCGGCGGCGTCGCGGTGCAGCGCGACATCTCGCGCACCACCGGCAATGTGCAGGCCAGCCTGACCCTGCCGATCGCCGATCGCCTGCGCGACGTCCTGCCCATGCTGGGCAGCCTGTCGGCCAATCTCAACGTTCAATATGAGCAGTTGTCGGACTTCGGCGGCCTGTCGACGCTAGGCGCGGGCACGAATTGGACCCCGTTCGATCCGATCAGCTTCATCGTCAGCTACACCAACGAGCACGGCGCACCGACCGCCTCACAGCTGAACGACCCGATCCTGTCGACCGCCAACGTCTCGATCTACGACTTCAGCACCGGCCAGACCGTGCTGGCGACCCGCATCGAAGGCGGCAATCCCAATCTCGACGCCGACAACCGCCAGGTGTTGAAGCTGGGCGTGAACCTCAAGCCGCTGAAGAAGACGGCCAAGACCCAGCTGACGGTGAGCGTCAACTACACGGCCACAAAGATCGAGGACTCGATCAACAACTTCCCATCGATCACCGCCGACATAGGGTCGGCCTTCCCTGAGCGCGTGATCCGCGACGCCAGCGGCAAGCTGATCGCGGTCGATGCGCGGCCGGTGAATTATGCCCGCTCCGAGCGCGGAGACCTGCGCTGGGGCTTCAACCTGTCGCGGCCTATCGGCAAGCCGCGGCCAGGCGTCGGCGGACCGTTGGGCGGAGCCGGCGGGCCTCCTCCAGGCGGCGGGGAAGGCGGCAGCGGACGCGTCCCAGGGGGCGGAGCCTTTGGGGGTCCCGGCGGCGGAGGCGGCAGCGGGCGTTTCGGCGGGCGTCCGGGCCAGGGCCGACTGCCGGTCTCGCTCTACCACACCTGGAAACTGAAGGACGAGATCGAGATCCGCGATGGCCTGCCGATCATCGATCGCCTGAACGGCGGTTCGGGCTCAGGGCCCGAGCACGAAGTGCAACTTCAGGTCGGCTATTTCCAGAACGGCATGGGCGCGTTCCTGAACGGCAGCTGGCGCAGCGGCTATCGCCTGAACGGCGCGACCGCCAACCAGGACCTGTACTTCTCCGACCAGGCCAATTTCAGCCTCAACCTGTTCGCCGACCTGTCGTCGCAACCCCAGCTGCTGCGGGCCCATCCGTGGCTGCGGGGCACGCGGGTGCAACTGCAGGCCCAGAACCTGTTCGACACCCGCCAGAGCGTGCGCGACGCCCTGGGCTTCACGCCGCAGGCCTATCAGGACGATTTCCGCGATCCGCTGGGCCGCACGGTCAGGATCAGCGTCCGCAAGTTGTTCGGACCGCAGCGCCCGCCGCAGCAGCCGGGACAGTCGAACCCGCCGCTCGTCCCGCCGCCGGCGCGTTAGGCCAGAAACAACAAGAGGGGCGCGTCCAGCCGGACGCGCCCCTCTTTCGCCAATTCAGGCGGTGCGATCAGCCCCGGCCGCGATAGGGCGCCACGCCCTGGTCGGGCAGCCACAGGCCTTCCGGCGCCGGGCCCGTCTGCCAGAACACGTCGATGGGGATGCCGCCGCGCGGATACCAGTAGCCTCCGATGCGCAACCAGCGCGGAGCGGCGATCTCGACGATCTTGCGGCCGATCTTGACCGTACAGTCCTCGTGGAACGACCCGTGATTTCGGAAGCTGGTCAGATACAGCTTCAGCGACTTGCTCTCGATCAACCAGTCACCCGGCGCATAGTCGATCACCAGATGGGCGAAGTCGGGCTGGCCGGTCACCGGACATAGTGAGGTGAATTCCGGAACCACGAAACGCGCCAGATAGGTCACGTCGCTCTGCGGATTGGGTACGCGCTCGAGGACGGCCTGGTCGGGGCTGGCGGCGGGCTCGACCACTTGGCCAAGCTGGGTCACATGAAGTTCGGTCATGGCCGGCATTTAGGCCCGACGCCCGCGCGAGACAAGCGCGCGCGCTGTCGCTATCACTGAGCCAAACAGGTGTTGGGAAGAGGACGAGCCATGAGCGGACGCGATTTCGACGGCTTCACGGTGGTGGTGACCGGCGCCTCCACGGGCCTGGGCCGGGCCATCGCGGTCGAAACGGCGCGACGCGGCGCGGCTTTGGTCGTCGTCAATTTCGCCCGTAGCGCGCAGGAAGCCGAGGAGACCGCGCGGCTGATCACGGCTGAGGGCGGCAGGGCCGTGCTGGTTCAAGGTGACGTGGCGCAGGACACCGACTGCCGCAAGATCGCCGAGGCGGCGGCCAGCACGGGCCGCATCGACGCCCTGTTCAACAACGCCGGGATCACCAAGTTCGCGCCCAACCACGCCGACCTCGACGCGGTGAACGCCGAGGACTTCCTGAATCTCTACGCCGTCAACGTGGTGGGCGCCTTCCAGATGGTGCGCGCGGCTCGCTCGTTGCTGGAGGCCGCGCCGCAGCCGGGCGCGGTGGTCAACACGGCCTCGATCGCCGGCGTGGTCGGCAACGGATCCTCGGTGCCCTATGCCGCCTCCAAGGGCGCGCTGACGACCATGACCCTGTCGCTGGCTCGGGCGCTGGCGCCCCGCATCCGGGTCAATGCGATCTGCCCTGGCTTCATCGACACGCCATGGTTTGGAAAGGTCATGGACGACGACCGAGTCGATCGGCTGCGAGAGCGATCTGCGGCCGCCACGCCTTTGAAAGTGGCCTCGACCGCCGAGGACATCGCGGGCGCTGCGGTGTTCCTGGCCTCGCCCGCCTCGCGCCATGTCACCGGCGAAACCCTGCTGGTCGACGCCGGCCTGCACCTGGGCGGCGCGAGCCTAGCGATGCGTTAATGCCGCAGGTAAAGCGCAAACAAACAAATTCCCGACACTGTGGCGCCCGAAGGCGTTTCTGAAGCAAAAGCGTCACACTGCGCCCAAACTTTGCACCATGCGCATCGTTTGTGCTGGCGATTTAGCCAGCGTGATTGCAACAAGGGCGTTGCCGACAACAACTCTCGTTGTGCTCAAATACGCTTGCAGGCGTCGAAGAACGACGAAGGCTCCAAAAAACCCTTCGTACGGCAAAACAGATAAGGGGATAGAACACATGAAATTTCTGAAAATCGCGCTGGTCGCCGCCGCCGCCTCCGTCGCCATGAGCGGCGCCGCCATGGCCGAAGAGCTGAAGCTGTCCGCCAACGTCGGCGTGGCCAGCGATTACATCTTCCGCGGCATCAGCAACACCAACAACAAGGGCCAAGTCTTTGGCGGCGTCGACGCCACCTACGGCATTGGCTACGCTGGCGTCTGGGCCTCGAACGTCGATTTCGGCACGCCGAACCCGGACGCGGAAATCGATGTCTACGCTGGCGTGAAGCCGGTGGTCGGCCCAGTCAGCCTGGACCTCGGCGTGATCTACTACGGCTATAGCAAGGACAAGAACGGCATCCCGGGTTCGTACAGCTACATCGAAACCAAGGCCGCCGCCTCGATCGCCGCCGGTCCCGCAACCCTCGGCGCCGCCTTCTACTACTCGCCGGAATTCCCGTCTAAGGGCGGCGAATCCTACTACGTCGAAGCCAACGGCTCCGCCCCGATCGGCGAAAAGCTGACCCTCAGCGGCGCCCTGGGCTACCAGACGGTTGACGCAAAGGGATACTTTTCGGGGGTCGACAACAACTACGTCACCTGGAACCTGGGCGTCTCGGCCGCGATCACCGATCACCTGACCGCCGACATCCGTTATTCGGACACCGACAGCCACGACTTCGGCAAGAGCCTGTACGGCTCGGCCCTGACCGTCGCCTTGAAGGCCGCGTTCTAAATCACGCTTCAAGCCTGACGAACGAGGCCGCCTCGACCTAGTCGAGGCGGCCTTTTTCATGCGTCAGGCCTGGGGCATTACCTTGGGCGGCCGCATGAACAGCGCCGCCACGAACACCACCGCCGTCACCGCCGCGAATAGCTGGAAGGTCGGGGCGAAGGTTCCCAGACGGTCGCGCATATGGCCGCCGATCACCGGTCCTGCCGCCGACAGCGCACCCACCAGGCACGTCAGGGAGAACAGCTCGACATTGTTGCGCCGGCCAAAATAGTTGAGCAGCAACAGGCTGACGGCCAGGACGGTCAGGCCAAACCCCACCCCGACGCCCACCGCATAGAGCAGCAGCAGTGGCGGCGTCGCGGCTCGGGACAGGGCGAGCAGGCCGACCACCAGCAGACCCTGGGCGAACACCAGCAGCCACTTCGGGTCGACCCGGTCGCCAATGGTCCCGCCGCCCAGCCGCGCGCCGACCTGCATCAGGCCCTCAAGACTCAGCATGCCCGCCGCCACGCCCCCCGCCACGCCCAGCCCTGTGAGGTGGGCCTGGGTCAGGCTGGCGGCGGTGATCCCGGCCAGCAAATGGCTGAAATAGGCCGCCAGCAGCACCAGGAACTGGGGCGTGCGCACGGCGTCGCGGACGCTCCATTCGTGGCCGGTGTGGTAGACCTTGCCCGGAAGGGTCCCGGCCCTGGCCTCGGCGTCCAGCACCGTGTCCAGCGCCGCGCCGGCTTGCTCCAGCCAGCGGGGCCCTCCCACGGCGACGGCGCAGACCAGCCCGACCACCCCGACCAGCGCCGCCTGCAGAGCCCAGTAGAGCCGCCAGTCGTCATGGGTCGCGCGCAGGATGGCGACCACCATCAGCGGCCCGGCCACCCCGCCCAGGGCGCCGAAGGTGAAGTAGATCCCGAACGGCAGGGCCCGCTGCTTGAAGATCGCCGACAGCACGTGAGTGCCGGGAATCAGGGCGGCCATCTGGAAGCCGATCCCACACAGCGCCGTCCCGAGGAAATAGATCGGCAGGGCATGGACCCTCGCCAGGCAGGCCAGGCCTCCGGCCATCACCGCCACGCCGGCCAGCACCGTTCCCCGCACCCCGATCCTGCGGATCAGCAGGGCAGGCAGCCAGGACGACAGACCCGTGAACACGCCCAGGATCGAGAAGCCCGCGAAGGCCAGCTCCCAGCTCCAGCCCAGCTCCTGGACCATGGCCGGGATGACGATCCCCAGCGACGAATAGGTGGCCGCGGTAATCAGGAACAGCAGCAGGCTAAACGCCGCGACCAGCAGCCAGGGACGGAAGTGGGAGGAGAGCCGCGAGAAGGTGAGCTCGGTCATCAGAACGTCCGCTTCAAGGTCACGCGCCATTCCCGCCCCTTGCCGGGCAGGGCTCCAAGATTGGCATAGGTGTCGGCGTCGGGGGTGAAATAGAGCGTGTCGAAGAGGTTCTCGACATTGAGTTCGGCCGTGTAGGGCCCATGCGACAGATAGGCCGAGGCGTTCACAACGGCGTAGGCGGGATAGGTCACCGCGTCCTGCACCGTGCCGGAGGTCTTGCTCACGTGGGTGACGCCCAGGGTGGCGCCTGCCGAGCCCCAGTCGTGAACGTCGCTGGTATAGGCGGCGTAGAGGCTGACCACCGAGTTTGGGATCAGGCTGTAGTCATAGTCCCCTGCCCGGCCCGGCAAGCCACTTGGCCCGCCGAACGACCAGATCACGTAGGAGCCGCCATAGGCCTGCGCCGCGGGCACGCCCGCCGTATAGGCCGGGATATATTGGAACGAGGTGTCGGGTCCCTCGACCGTCGTGTGCTGGGCGTTGCCGGTCGCCGTGAAGCTGAGATGGTTCGAGGCCAGCCAGCGCACCTCCACCTCGACGCCCTTGGCCCGTGTGCTCTGGACGATCGGCGTCAGGCCCGACAGCTGGGTGCGGTTTTGGCGATAGCCGGCCAGGGAACCGACCAGGGTTCCGTGCAGAAGTTGGACCTTCACCCCAGCCTCGGCCAGGTCGCCGCTCGACAGCCACGACCCATCGGCGACCAGGCCCGGGGCGAGGTCTCCGGCCTGGCTGACCTCCAGGGCCGAGGCCTTGGCGTAGCTGACATAGGGCATCAGGCCGATGGGAGTCTGATAGGTCAGGCTGGCGCTGTAGGTCGCCTTGCCCCGGCTGTCGGTCTGGCGGCCAGGCACGGTGAAGGGCAGGAAGCCGGTATCGTTGGCTGCGACGTCATAGTCGTCATAGCGGCCGCCCAGGGTCAGGGTCAGGTGATCCAGCTTGACGTCGCTGGTGAAGAACAGGCCCGCCTGGCGCCACGTGCTGCTGTTGTCATTCTCCCATTGAAGGCCCTGGACGTCCGCCGGTTCGGTGCTGAAGGGGCTGTCGATGATGTCGGTGGGCGTCGCGCCGAAGGCGATGTCGCGGCGGTCGATGGCGATCATGCCGCTGTTGAAGCTCTCGCGCCGCCGTCCTTCGAACCGGCGAAAGCTGGCGCCGACGATCGACTGGGTGCTCACCGCTCCGAAGTCGCGCTCGAACGCGTAGCTGGCCCGCGCCTCCCACACCGCGCTGTCGAACCAGGCCGGGTAGCCGTACGAGACAAAGCGCCTGTTCTCCTGGTCGTCATAGAACAGCTGCAGCTTCAGCACGCCGCCGTCGTCGAACCGCTTGGCCAGATCGAGATAGAGGGTGTTGGTGCGGGTCGTGGAGAAGTCTGCGGGGCTGATGTGCACGGTGCGCGGCGACAGCCTGGTCGTGCCCACCCCTGTGTCCAGAGTATGGTTGGGGTCACTCTTGGGGACGGCGCCATAAGCGATGTAGAGCGCGCTGCCGAACGGATAGAAGCCCACCTCGCCCGGGGTTAGCCGGCCGTTGCCGTCAGCGTCGACCAAGGTGGTGTCGCGGCCGGTGACATAGGTCTGGTGGTCGATCAGGTCCTGGGTCAGGCGGTTCCAGCCGGGCGTCTGCACGTCGCCGGTCGAATGATAGACCATGCCGCCGAACGCCGTGCTCCACCCGCCGCCCAAGTCGAAGTCGGCCGACACCTCGGCCAACTGCCGCTTGGGATGCAGTCCCCGGTAGAAGCTTTTTGAATCGTCGACCTCGCCATAGGCGTAGACCCCGCCATCGGCCGCGCCCAGCTTGACCGGCAGGGCGATCTGGCCCGTGAGGTTCTTCTTGTCGTAGGCTCCAACAGTGGCCGTGAGCTCGCCCCTGGGATCGGTCAGGAACCGGCCCTCGTCACGCGCCGACTTGGGGATGAAGTTCAGCATGCCGCCAACCTTGCCCGCGCCGTAGAGCGGCGTGGGCGGGCCGCGCACGATCTCGATCTGTGCCGCGCCACCGATCGGGGTGGCATAGGTCCCGCGGTTCTCCACCCGCTTGAAGCCGCGGAAATAGTTCTCGGCCAAGGTGCCGCGAATATTGAGCGCGCCGGGCACGCCATAGAAGCTGGCGGTGTAGGTCCCGGGCGAGACGGCGGTCAGGCCGTCCAGCGTCTCGACGCCGAACCGCTGGAGCATGGTGTCGCTGACGAAGCTGGCCGAGCGAGGCGTTTCCAGCAACGGCTTTTCAAGGCCGAAAACGGTGGTGCTGGGCTGCTTTTCCAGCAGGCCGGCCCGGTCGCGGGCCAGGACCAGCACCTCATCGACGGCGTTCTGGGGGTTCGCGTCCTGGGCCTTGCCCAGGCTCGCCGCCATCAGGCCCATGGCCATGGCGGTAACGAACAGGCGAACGCGGCTTGGCATCGAGTGGGCTCCACGGCGCCGGAATGGCGGTGAAGCCAGGAGATGGGAGGTTACGCAACGTTCGTCAAAACATTATCTAACATTTCAGACGATCCTGTCTGATGGCGCTACTGGCCAATGCAAAGGCGTCCGCGCCTGGACGCCGCTATCCCGCCAACATCGGCCGAGCGGCCTCGGGCATGATGTTGAGCACGCGCATCATCGCCAACCGGGCGCCGTCGATATTGCCCAGGGCGATAACGTCGGCGACGTCGCGGTGCTGCTGGACGTCGGCGATCAGCTCGGCCTCGGTCGCCGCGCCGAACGAAAATACCCAGTAACGCGCGGCCTTGTGCTGCAAGGGGATCAGGATGCGGGCCAGGGCCATGTTGCCGCCGGCCCGGGCGACGGCGGCGTGGAAGCGTTGGTCCATGGCCACCAGGGTCGGCAGGTCGCGGGCGCGGGCCGCGTCTTCGCCGCCGTCGAAGGCCGCGCGGATGGCGGCGGCTTCGGCCTTGCTGGCGTATTTGGCCGCCAGGCCAGCGCAGTGCGGCTCGATCAGGGCCCTGGCCTCATAGCCCTGGCGCAGCTCAACCAGGTCAAGCGGCGCCACCGTGGTGCCCGAGCGAGCCCGGCGGATCACCAGCCCCTCCAGCGCCAGCCGGCCCAGGGCGTCGCGCACACCGGCGAGGCCCGCATCGTAGCGTGCGGCCAGCGACTGCTCGTCCAGCCGACCGCCGGGCGCCAGACGACCCAGGATCAGGTCCAGCAGGATGCGTTCATAGACCTTGGCCTTCTGCAGGTCGGGCGACCAGTCCTCAAGGCCGGAGGATGAACAGACATCCAGCACCAGGATCCGGTCGCGGGCGCCGCCGGCCAGAGCATCGTCGGGAGCCATCAGTTGTCGCAAGGGATCGGCTCCGCAAAGAGTGAGCCTGATATGTACGGTGAAATTTTAGCTGGCGCTAGCGAGCGATCTACTTAGGGACGTAGGATCGGCTGAATCGAGGACGTGAGGATACGCATCCGCCATCGGCGCCTAGAGCATTTCCCGACCTGACTGCGTCAGGCCGTGAGCTCTAATCTTCTGTTTTGACGCATTTTTCTTCACGCGAACCGGAACCACTTCGCTCGAACAATGCCCTAGAACGCTGGCACCACCGCGCCGTGATAGTGCTGCTCCATGAACGCCGCGACCTCGGGCGTGGTCAGGGCCTTGGCCAGCTTCTGGACGCGCGGGTCGTCCTTGTTGTCCGGACGGGCGACCAGATAGTTCACATAGGGACTTTTCTTGTCCTCGATCAGCAGGGCGTCCTTGGACGGGTCCAGCTTGGCGTCGAGAGCGAAGTTAGTGTTGATCACCGCCAGATCGACCTCGCTGAGCGTGCGGGGCAGTGTCGCGCCTTCCAGTTCCTTGAACTTCAGGCCTTTGGGGTTGCTGTCGATGTCCTTCAGGCTCAGCCCCTTCTTGCCGAGGTCCAGCCCGATGACGTTGTTGCGGGCCAGCAGCCGCAGCGCCCGATCCTCGGTGCTGGCGTCATTGGGGATCGCCACGGTGGCGCCCTGCGGCAGGTCGGCGATGGTCTTGTGCTTGCGCGAATAGGCGCCGATCGGCTCGATGTGCACGCCGATCACCGGGACGAGGTTGGTGCCCTTGTCGGCGTTGAAGGTCTCCAGATAGGGCAGGGTCTCGAAATAGCTGACGTCCATGCGCTTCTCGGCGACCTGGGTGTTGGGCTGGACATAGTCGTTGAAGACCTTGATCTCGATCTTCAGGCCCTGGGCCGCCAGCTTGGGCTTGATGAATTCCAGCACCTCGGCGTGGGGCACGGCCGTGGCGGCCACCGTCAGAGTATCGCCGGCGCTCGGCGCGGGCTGCCGCGAGCAGGCCGCGATCATGAGAGCGGCGAGGCTGAGAAGGGCGGCGCGGCGGGCGACCATGAACGGCTCCATTAAGGCGATTGGACGGGTAGGCTATTGCCCGGTTGCAGGCGGATGGCGAAATCAGTTTTCCTGAACCAGGGCCTAGAGTCTCGGTTCTTGTTGGGGATCATTGTCGGGGATCGTTGAGGTCGCCGCCTTGACCTCGCCGCCAAACAGGGCGCCTGAAGAGCCATGGCCAAAGAAACCGTCTACATCGTCCAAGCCTACAAGGCCGGCCGCGGCAAGGGCCTGAAAGCCGAGCAGCAGGTGGGCTGCAAGGACGCGGAGGAAGCCCGCCGCAAGGCCGAGCGCCTGGCTCCGATCCGCGAAGGCGTGGTGGCCTTCGCCGCCTCGGCCGACGTCGAACTCGGGGACTACGATGAAAACCCGGTGATCATCTTCAAGGCGGGCCGGCTGCCGTTCCCGTTCGACCAGGCCTGACCTATTCCTCGTTCGCCGGCTCTTCGGGCCCGGCGATCGTCCAGCTTGACAGGAAGTCGGGGTTTTCCACCGTCTCGCCGTCGGCCAGCGGATAGAGCCCCGGCGCGGCGGCGGTGATGTTCGAGGTCTGGGGCGGCAGGGTCGTGGTGTCGCCGTCCTGCCGGCCCAGCAGGTCGAGCAACAGACCCTCGTCGGCGTCGGCGGTGATCACCACGCCATGGAAGGCCTCGCGGCCCTGAAGCTCGCCTTCGGCGTCGAGGAGGGTCAGATTCACCAGCATGATCTTGCCGACCAGGGTCTGGGCGAAGGCCTCGTCCCAGTGCTCGGGCGGCGGGGCGGTGAGGATGGGCATGTCGTCTTCGGTCATCGTCTCTTTCAATCCACGGGACGGGGACAGGCCCGTGGGCCTGTCCCCAATCGTATCAGCGGTGCGAAACCCGGCGCACCACCGCGTCGCCGACCATCTGCAGCGCCTGGACCAGCACCAGCAGCAGCACCACGGTCACCACCATCACGTCGGTCTGGAAGCGCTGATAGCCGAAGCGAATGGCCAGGTCGCCCAAGCCGCCCGCCCCGACCACGCCGGCCATGGCGGTGTAGGACACCAGGGCGATGGCCGTCACCGTCGCCGCAGCGATCAGGCCCGGCATGGCCTCGGGCAACAAGGCCCCCAGCACGACCTGCCGACGCTTGGCGCCCATGGCGAAGCTGGCCTCGATGACGCCCTTGTCCACTTCGCGCAGGGCGGTCTCGACCAAGCGCGCGAAGAACGGCGCGGCGCCGACCACCAGCGGCGGGATCGCCCCAGCCACGCCCAGCGATGTGCCGACCAGGGCGACGGTCAGCGGGATCATCACGATCAGCAGGATCACGAACGGCACCGAGCGCAGGATGTTGATCACCAGCGACAGCACGCCGTTAGCCGCGCGGTTGCGCAGCATCTGGCCCGGTCCCGTCAGGAACAGGATCACCCCCAGGGGCAGACCCAGGATCACGGTCAGCCCCATCGACCCGCCCAGCATCGCCAGGGTGTCGAGCGTGGCCTGGCCGATCTCGGACCAATCCACGTTCTGGAAGAGGGCGATATTCTGGAGGAAGGCGTTCATTGGCCGGCCTCCGTCAGCAGATCGACCCGGACGCCGTCGGCCTGGAACCGGGCAATGGCCGCCTCGACGTCGCCCCCGGTCAGGGCCAAGGTCAGCTGACCATAGGGCGTGTCGCGCAGGCGGTGGATGCGGCCGCCAAGGATCGAATAGTCGACGCCGGTCTCGCGGGCCACCAGGCCCAGGATCGGCTTGTAGGTCGCCTCGCCGCGGAAGGTCAGCCGCACCACGCGGCCACCGACGAGGGCGCCGTGGGCCGCAACTCCATCGGCCTCGTTCACGAAACGCCGCGCCGTGGGACTGGCCGGATGCAGGAACACCGCCTCGACGGAGCCGCTTTCCACTACCGCTCCGCCTTCAAGCACCGCCACCCGATCACAGACGCGGCGCACGACGTCCATCTCGTGGGTGATCAGCACGATGGTGAGACCGAGCTCGCGATTGAGGTTGGAGACCAGGTCCAGGATCTGCTCGGTGGTTTCGGGATCCAGCGCGCTGGTGGCCTCGTCGCACAGCAGCACCTTCGGGTCTGTCGCCAGGGCCCTGGCGATGCCGACCCGCTGCTTCTGGCCGCCCGACAGCTGGGCGGGATACTTGTTGGCGAACTCCGACAGCCCCACCCGCGCCAGCAATTCGGCGGTGCGCGCCTTGACTTCGGCGCCCGGCCGTCCGGCCAGCTTCAGCGGAAAGGCGACATTGCCGGCCACGGTCTTGGACGACAGCAGGTTGAAATGCTGGAAGATCATGCCGACCCGGCGACGCAGGGCGCGCAGGCCCTCGACGCCCAAGGCCGCCACGTCGTCGCCGTCGACCAGGATCTGGCCGCTCGACGGCGTTTCCAGGCCATTGATCAGCCGGATCAGGGTCGATTTGCCCGCCCCCGAAGCGCCGATCACGCCGAACACCTCGCCAGGGGCGACCGACAGAGACACGCCGCTGAGCGCGGCGCGGCCGTTGCCGGCATAGGTTTTGGAAACGTTGTCGAAGGTGATCACGGGCTGGCTCGAAGATTGTGGAGCGGCAGCATTTAGGCGCTGACGCTCCTCTTGGCGAGGGGCGGGCCCTACTGCCCCGCGCCGCCACGCTCCCCTGTGCCGCCGCAGGCGCCTTTCCAACGTGATGACGGCGGCGGCGCCGCGATAGGGTCGCCCCCTTGGCGGCGCGGCCCCCTCCCCCTATACGGGCTCAGGCGAGACCGTGCGGGCGTGGCGAAACTGGTAGACGCTACGGACTTAAAATCCGAAAGAAACCAAAAACTAAGACGAAAAACCTTGCAAAATCAATGCAAAACTGTTAAGTTGGCTTTAGTTGGAGCTGACACATTGCTGGCACACTCCGACACACGGAGGTGCTCATGGCCACAACGGCTCACGAAATTCTCGGCGGCAAAGTTCAAGTTTTCCAAAGGGACAAAAGCCCCTTCTGGTGGTGCTCGGCGTCAGTCGCTGGTCAGCGGTTTCGCGCGAGCACGAAGGAGGAAGGCCTTCAACAGGCGAAGGCATTTGCAGAAGACTGGTTTCTCGAACTCAAGGGTAAGAACCGTTGGGGCGGCGGCGTCCCCACGAAGAAGCCTAAGGGCGTTCTTTTCACGGTCGCGGCCGATCGCTTCCTTACAGAATTCGAGGTTATCACTCAGGGTCGGCGAAGCCCCATTTATGTTCAGGGCCACAGGGACCGCGTGAACAATCACCTCATTCCGTTCTTCGGCAAAATAGGCGTTGAGGAAATCACTTCCGGCATCCTCCTCGACTATCGCGTCCATCGCCTTCGCGAAGGGCGAAAGCCTCGTTGGACCGAGGTGAAGAGTGACGAGCTTGCGAGAGCGCGCGGCGAAGAGCCGCCCGCACGGCAGCACGTCCCGCTATCGCGAAGCGCCCTGCATCAGGAGATCGTCTGCCTTCGGCAAATCCTGAAAACAGCCCACCGGCACGGCTGGCTGCCGATGCTTCCGGACATGTCTCTTCCCTTCAAGGAAAAGACGAAGATTACCCATCGAGCATGGTTCTCACCCGACGAATACAAACGGCTCCGCGATCTGACGCGAGACCTCGCGCGCGAGCCGACTGCCGAGCGGTACCGTTCGGACTACCAGAATTTGCACGATACCGTGCTCTTCCTCGTCAACACCGGGCTACGCCCAGACGAGGCCCTCCGCCTCGAATATCGAGACGTCGATGTCGTTACCGACAATTCGACGGGCGAACGCATTCTCGAAATCGAGGTCCGTGGGAAACGTGGCATTGGCTACTGCAAAAGCATGCCTGGCGCGGTCATGCCTTTTCAGCGGCTGCTCAAACGCGCGGACGGACAACCCACAGATAACGTCTTCCCCGTGCTCCAGCGAAACCTCTTCAACCTCGTGCTAGACCGGCTCGACCTCAAGCGAGATCGAGAGGGCCAAGTACGCACATTCTACAGCCTTCGTCATACTTACATCTGCCTTCGACTCATGGAGGGAGCTGACATCTATCAAATAGCGAAGAACTGCCGAACAAGCGTGGAGATGATCGAGGAATATTACGCTTCACACATCAAAAACGTAATTGATGCTTCGGCTGTAAACGTAAGGAAAGGCCGCCTGTTTCCTAAGAATGCTAAGGCGGAGAAAGTCAAAGCACCCCTGCCGACCGTGAAGCGGTCGAAATCCCGCTCGACGGCTAAGCCTTAGCCGACTATAGCTGAGCGCGGTTTAAGCGGGCGTGGCGGAATTGGTAGACGCAACGGACTTAAGTCAACATTGAGTGCCCCGGCGGAAACGCCGGGTGCAGAACTGCTCAAATTCGGGGAACCCTGTGAAATGGCGATCCCGAGCCAAGCCCCATCGGGGAAGGTGTAGAGACTAGACGGGCAGCACCTAACCGCCGGCTTTGCCGGCGCACGGTGAAGGGATAGTCCAGACCACGAACGCGCCTTCGGCGCGGCGGCGAAAGTCGAAGTGGTAAGAAAATCCGTCGGGAGTAATCCCTTACCGGTTCGATTCCGGTCGCCCGCACCACCATGGAGGCGCATGACCCTACGGGACCAGTTGGCGAGCGCGATCGCTTCACGCCTTCATTCCTCTACGCATGATCGTATGGGGGAGCTTGGCGATAGCCTCGGGCTGACTGTGCCTGAGCAAGGCGATGGCGTTACCAAATGGCATCGCGCCCATGGCGCGGTCGAGGGAAAGACGGTCGAGGAACTGACCAAGGCCGCGTTCGCCGCCGTGAGCATCCAGCATGACTATGATCTCGAAGAGCTTGCGCTGACGGCTCAGGAGCTGAACCAGTCTCCTATACGCGAACTGACCCGGCGGGATGTGGCAAAAGTCTTTGGTCACGACCTATCAGGTGAGCGCCCATTGGTCCCCATGCTCAAGGGCTGGTTTCCCTTGGGCGGCGTAGATTTTTCCGCCATTTTCGGCGGCGTCGACACGACAAGCCTATCGGCGCAGATCGAGCGCCACATGGTACGAAACGATGATTGGTCGGTCGAATATCTCTTCGACCAGATTGGCGCGTATCACTGCTCTCGCGCCCGTTTCGCAGCGCTAATCGGCGCTGCCGTCCATCCTCTTGCGCGGAGGGGACCTGAACAGATCGCGTTGGCGAAACAGTTGTCAGAAGTGCTGCGTCGGGAAGGCTACGAGCTTGTCGTCGTCGGCGAAGAGGCGTCGCATCCCATCTACCAGGTCGAGCCTGTCGCTCAGGGCGTACAGGGCAAGGCTAAGAACCTGATCTTCGCCTCTAACGGACCAAAGCCCGAGATTGCGATGAAGGACGCTATCAATAACGACATCGCGGTCATGACAAACGAGGCGAGTTGTTTGATCTACGAGCGCCCGCTCACGAGCAAGGGGCTGCTTTGGAGTGAGCTAGTCGATTGGTGGGCGTCGCGCCCTGGTACTGATCGCGCCGAGGCGGCGAAGGGTTTGGGCGAGCGGCTGAAACAGTCGCTCGACTCCGACGCAGAGAAGAATCTGTTCGGAACCTACTTTAAGGCTTTCCGAAACGAGCTAGGCGATGCGCTGCCGGCACTCATTCCGCAGGTATACCTTCACTACGACCCTGCAATCTCCAAGAACCTTCGCCATCGCCTTCCGCTTCCCCGGCAGCGGATGGACTTTCTGCTGCTGCTGCCATTGCGGCAGCGCATCGTTATCGAAGTGGATGGGAAACACCACTTCGCAGAGGGCGAGAAGGCATCCTTGAAGGTCTATGCGGAGATGGCTGCAGCCGATCGGGAACTACGTCTCGCCGGCTACGAGATCTACCGCTTCGGTGCCAATGAACTGGTCGGATCTGGAGCGGTTGAACGCATCGAGGCGTTCTTCCGCCAACTCTTTGAGAAGCATTCGATCGGCTCCGCCCGACCGGTAAGGTAAGGCCCATCAAGACCCCTCCCGGATCGCCAGAACCAGGTTGGCGATAGCCGTGATGAACGCTGCGATAGCGCTGATGATCGGTGCGATAGCGCTGATGATCGGTGCGATAGCGCTGATGATCGGTGCGACGGTGTTCCATTTCATAAGTCCTCCTTGGTTGCCGCACGCGGGATGCGTGTCGGATGAGGACCTTCCGCCGAGCCTCTAGACCGGGCCGGAACAGGTCGCAGTAGCGCCGCGAAGCGGGGCGGAGCTGCACAAACAAAAGGTGCGGAAGCGAGCCACCTTGCAGGGCCGGCCGAGCCGACGATCCTTCTCATCCCGACCGTTATCCTGCTGTGGTGACATAGGACTTCGTGACGCTGGAATGCCGCCCGTTCATAAGTCTTAACGAATTCCTAACCACTTCCCGCGTAGAATAGCAGGGTAGAGGTACGTATCGAGCCCGAACTAACAGGCACCATCGAAGGCCCAAGCGCGCGGCAAGCTTCGCCGGCGGAGGCGGAAGCCAGCCTCAGGGCTAACCTTCTCTCGCACCTGAACGCCGCCCAAGCCGATATTGAAGCCGCCATCTCAGCGCTCCGCCAATCTGGCGGTTCGGCACTGTTAGCGGCCGAGAGTCAGCTTCAGGCACTCGGAGCGTTGCAACGACGCGTAGGTCATGCGGGTCTTGTCTTCCTTGCGAGCCTTAGGGCCGAGGTGACGGCGCAGGCTTCTATGGCTTCGTCAGTCGCAGGCGCTGCACAGGCGGCGGCTACGGACGCCGGGCAGATCACCCTCGCTGAGGCGAGCCAAAATGCCCGCGCTGCCGTGACGGATTTCACGAACGACTATTTCCGTGACCGGAAATTCGACGCCTACCTGACCTTCAAGTCAGAGGAAGACGAGCGCGAGTTCCGCAAGCGAGAGGCCGAACGGCAGCGTGCGATTGAGGAGGCCTCTGCTCTGCACACGCCTGCGGGTGACGCACGGGCGCTTGAACTTTCAAGGGCGCAGTTGGAAGACGCTGGCGCGCACGGTGCAAACCGAAGCCCCGACTACGCACCTAATCTCGCAGCGCTGGAAAAGGCTTCGCAGGATTTGGAAGCAGCGCAGACAAAATCTGCAAATGTATCGAAATCGGCCGATCAGTTGGCGGCTCTAGGCGATCTCGATGTGCCCTCAAAGGCACCGCTTGTTCCGCGCGAGGAAATCGAGCGCCTGAAGCTAGCGGGCGTCACCTACTCTGAAACCACACGTGCCGATCACGGGGTGCCGGAGCAGCAGCGCATTTCGGGCCAGTCGCCCTCCATCACATAAGGTCGGCAGCCTTGCAGGCTGCGACCGATGATTTGAGGTAGGCGGTGTCCTGGGCGAAGCGCGGCAACTGCGTGTCCTTCGTCGCGTCGAGATCCCGCTTCACTTCGTCCTGGCTGATGCCAATCGCCTTGCCAAGGATAAACGACACGCCCCAGGCCTGCTTTGCCCGCTCTTCGAGAGCGTCGGCAGCAGCGGTGTTGCCCACGTTGGTCTGTAAGTGCCGCACGTAAGCGGCGGCGGCAAAGCAGCGAACCGCCGTATTGTACGGGCCTCGGTTCACCTCAGCCTGAGCGGCGCTTGCGGTCAGCACCACGACAGATACGACGATGCAAACCCGCCACATAATTCCCTCGCCAAATCTGAATTTCGGCAAGGAAATTGTAACACTATGAGCAATTCTGTTGCCCGATGCGGTGGCTTACATACAGTTGTTGGCGTCTATGGAACGCCGAAAACTCAACTGTCCCTACGTCACTGGTCGAACGACTAAACTACCGTGCGCGCGAGATTTATCACCTCGCGACTCTTGCAACTCTATTGCTCATTTTGTTGCAGGTTGTGGCGGAGCGGCATGAGCGTCGGTGCAGAGCAGCTTTTTGATGCGCTCGGCGCGAGGAAATATGTCTCAGCAGCAGAGCGACTTCGCTTCCTCGATGCTGCGGAGAGTGCACCTCCGACGCAGCGCGCATTCTGTTTGCTCGTAGCGTATTCCGGTTGCCGCCTTAGCGAAGCACTCGCCATCACGCCCGCACGGCTTGATGCCGGTATTGGCAGCGTCGTTTTCCGCACGCTGAAGCGTCGCAAAACGGTCTACCGCTCCGTGCCGATCCCGACCGTATTGCTGGATGAACTGCTCAAACTCTCATCAGGCCGAGTTGCGGACGAAAGACTTTGGGATTGTTGCCGTCAGACTGGCTGGCGCTGGATCAAAGAAACGATGGAGCGAGCAAGTATTTCGGGCGTCCAGGCGACGACAAAAGGCCTTCGTCATGGGTATGGAATCGCGAATGCACAGGAAAATGTGCCGCCCGGCCTCACACAGCGCTGGATGGGGCACGCGCGGCTAGAAACTACGGTGCTCTATCAGCACGCTACCGGCGCAGAAGAGCGCGCCTTCGCGGAGCGGCTGTGGCGACGCACCCAGCGCGGGCGAGACTAAACCACCAAGAAAATGGCGGCGCTCCCTGAGGAACGCCGCCACTCAATCACAGGCGCGTCGGCTGCCCGCTAGCGGATCATTCCCTCCATCGCGGTACGCGGCCCGTTGCGCCGCCAGAGCCACTGACCCACGATCCAGGTCGCCCAACCGCCCCCGCCCAACACGATCGCGCCGATGGGCGAGTCCAGTGCTTCAATGCCGCTGACCATCCTCGTGAGGCACAGGCAAAGAAGGATCGCGAGCGCGAAAACACTGGGGTGGGGTTTCTTCGTTTCTTCGTAGTTCACAGCTTACCTCCTTGGTGGTGCGGCATCTCAGGGGGAGATGGCGCGGTGATGACCGTTGGGCGTGGGGCTTACCGGTCGAAATCGAGTTCGTGCTCCGCCTCCGGCGCGTCGCGCATGCGGGCGTCATCGAGAGCCGACCAGCGGTCGGAAAAGGGATCGAGGGGGGGCTCCGAAGCCTCATGCCGCTCCGGCAGGACCCAGTTGAGCGACTGGCCATCTTGAGGGTCCGGCGAGTGCTCGCGGCGACCAGTCCAGCCTTCCAAGACGACCACGTCGCGAAAATCGGTGACGACATCGAGCGCCAATTCGAAGAAGGCCTCATGAAGTTCCGACCGGTGCGGCGGCATCTTCGCGCCAAGCTCGGTGTCGGGTTCGCGCGTGAAGTCGAACAAATGGTCGTCAAATTCGGATGGATGCTTAGGCATGGGGTTCCTTCAGGCCGGGGGGGGAGAGAAGCCGAGCGCAGTGCTCGGGGAGCGAGGTGAAGGCCTCCGCTGCGGAAGGCGCACGCATCGGGCGCGGCACGCATTGGCTGACGGTCCAATCGCTGCTCGCAGCGACACGCACGCGGGCTCTCCGGCGTCGGGCGATCCATCCGAGCGCGATGACCCCAGTCGCGGCGGCGGTGATCCATCGCGCGGGAGAGCTGGGGTCGAGGATCGCCGGCAAGGCGTAGAACCAGCCGAGCGCTAAGCCGGCGAGAAACATCAAGAACACGATGGCGCGCCGTGGGGAGCGACCAGCCCGAGGCGTCGCGCTGGGGTCCATTGCCTCCCATTCGCGGTTCCAGGCGCGGTAGTCGCCAGCCACCTTGATGGTGTGACCCACCGCGCCCCCGAGCAGGAGGCAGAAGAAGACGACCCCACTCTCGCCGCTGACGAGGGCGACGTAGCCAACGAAGACCGCGAGCAGGACCAGCGCCGTGCCGATGACGGGATGGCCGATGATGAGGGTGGATGTTTGGGGGCGTTTCATTGGCGGAAACTCACCGGCAACCACGGACGCTGCGTGGCATTGAAGCGCCGCCCCGCCTGAAACCAGATGGCCGAGACGACACCGCCATTCGCCGGGCCGCCGGCCTTGAGCGACCTGCTGAACTCGGCCGGCTCAATCTCCCAGTCCATCGTCTCGCTGTAGCCAGAGGTGACCGACTGACCGTAATTGCGGCCACGGTTGCGACCGATGTTTTCGCTGTAGCCGCTGGTGGTGCCGGAACTCGAAGAGCTGCTGGATTGACCTTGGCCGTCGGTCGAACTGCTAAAGCTCGAGCTCGTCCCGAAGTTCGAGCCCTCGCCCATGCTCATGCCGTAGGACGTGCCGGAATTCTCACCCTCGTTGTACGAGCCGCGCCGCTGCAACGATCGGCCGATTGTCTCGGCCGCCCAACGGTTGGTCTCCGGGCATGAATTGTTGTGGAAGATCTTCGTACCGAAGTTCGCCAGCAGCATGTCGGCGCGGTGCTTGGCGTTCTCGCCGCCGATCTTGGCGTAGATCGTGGGGAGCGACTGGGTCAGGTAGACCGTCGAGCACCGCGACGAGCGCGACATTGACTGGAACTCGGGATCGAAGGTCGTGACGAAGTACTGGGCTTCATCGGCCCACAGGAAGACCGGCAGTTCGCGGTGCTTAGGCGCAAGACTGTTGCGCCCCAACACAGCGCGCTGGAAGGCGAGCTTCAACACGAGCTGTGCGATGATGCCGTCCTCGTTCCAGACGGAACTCGACATATCGAGAATGATGACCGCGCCGTGGAAGGTCAGTTCTGGGACGACCGTCGTCCCCTGGCAGAAGACGCGGTTAAGGCGGCCATGCATGAAACGGTCGAGCGCGGTCGACAGCGAGATCGAGATATTGCCGCGCGTCTTGGCGTCGAGGCGCGAGAACTCGTACGCCCAGTAGGAGGCGATGCGGTTGAAGGCGTCGAGCGCGAGGGGCACGGCCGGCTCGCGTCGAGCGCGGACCATGGTCGCAAACATGAAGGAGTCCTGCCGCCAGGCTTCGTCGTCAAACTGCGCCGCGCTGATCGCGGCAGAGGTGATGAAGCGCAGGATGTCTTCGATCCGCACGTAGCCGTGCGCCGCGTAGAGCACGGGCACGGTCATCCGCAGCAGTTGGCGGATCGCGTTCTCGAAGAAGGCTTCGCCGACATGGCCGGCGTTCGGCATGGCGAGGCGGATCGCCTCAAGCACGCGCATCAGGAGTTCGATGACGCTGCCGATACCCTCAAGGCCCTGTCGGGCAAGTTCGTTGGCGATGAAATTGAAGGCGTGATGCTCGTTGAAGACGATGACCGAGCGCTCGCGGCCACAGGCGCGGGCTTCAGCGCGCCAGAGTTCGACCTCATCGGGCTTCGCTGCCAGCACCAGGCCGCCGAAACCGGCGCGAAGGTAGGCGCGGCGCAGCGCAGCGCCGCTGCCGCTGGTCTTGCCGCTGCCGATGCCGCCCTCGATGAAGACGTTTTCGCAGGCGTCGCGGACGGTGAAACGGTCGGTTGGCGATAACTTTAGAAGGGGCAGGTCGAGCGATCCCGACCAGACTCTATGGGCGCGCGAAACCAGTTGGGCCACAGGGAGCCCTCCATTGCGGAGCAGGTTTTCAGGGAGGCGCAACGCAGCGCCATTCGAAACGCGGGCCTCGGAAGCGTGAGGCAGAACTAGAGGAGGTCCCGTCGCGCGCCGGGATCTCAGTCGTCAATCAACGTCAGGCCTGACGCAGATCAACGTTCGTCGGATTGGAGAAATCCAAACCGAGAGCACCCAGGATGAAGGCGGAAGCCGCCGTCGCCAGGGTGATGCCCGTACCAGGAGCTTCACAGGTGAAGCCGCAGGTAAGGCAGAACAGAGCGTCTCGCCTGAACCCGCGTTCGCGAGTCCACAGCACGCCGGAGCAGTTGGGGCATCCCATCATGGAGCCCTCCCTCAGCCGTCGTATTCATTGAAGCCGGAAACGGCTCCAGCGACGGCACCGCCGAACAAAACGGCGACACCGAGCACGTGCCCGACATACGGCACGCGCGCAGCGATGCGGGCCGGGCCGTGAGCGCTTTTGAAGCCGTGCAGGGCTTTAAGCCCCACGAACGCGGCGTGCTTCACACCCGCCTGAATTTGCTTGTCAGTCATATGTCTTCCTCCACCCGACCTACGGGCATGGAGGAGAGGTTGGCGCCGGCGCAGGAGCACGTCAACATTAAACTTCGGAAGTTTTTTGTATTTAATCCTTGGTTCGCTTTTGGCGCATTCGCAGCGCCGCGTTGACCCTCAAGACTTGCTCCGCATCTGCCGCCAAGTCGCCTCCCGGTAAGACACGCTCGGCCCACCGATCGTTTTTCTCTTTGAGCGTCGGCAGATCCAAATCAGCTGGCATCTCGTTGTTTCGTAGCCAGTTGTTCAGAGCGACGTAGAGCTGCGGGTCGAGACGCTTGATGTCAGGCCGCGCGAGCCCCTTGCCTAACCAAGGCGCGTAGTGGCGTTTGATAAAAGCGGGAGGGCTATCCCCCGGTTTCTTTTCCGAAATCCAGAGTGCAGGCGCGTTGCTTGGTAATGCCTCCACACCCTCAGGATGCCCTTCAACTCTCAGGTTATCCTCGGCGTATATCTCATGTTCGGGGAATAATTTTCTTACGTATGCTGAAATCGGGAGGCCGGGATAACTCGCGGTAAACCTGTCGAGCAATTGATATCTTTCATCAAGAGATTTTCTCCCGTTATCAAATGTATAATCATTATTTATAACGGCCTCGATCGCGCTTTCATTTATAGAGATGCAGTCTTCAAGTTTATTGTAGAGCTTATTTAACAAATCATCAAGCTCTTCAGCTTCTGTACCGTCAAATTTCTTAGAGGAAATGCTGCGAAGTGTGACGTCTAGCGAGAGTTGCTCGAACTCTTTGAGCAATGCTCCGCCATAACTGCCTTTTGCAGATACCATTTCTGCCGGATTTTTATTCGACAGCAGATCCGCAGTCGTCGACGCCACCAGGTTGGACGCTTCGGAATAGATGGAGTGCAAGCGCTGTCTGGCCTGAACCGGCCCATACCCAATCACGTCCTCAGGAAGAGAGCTAAGTACGTTGGTGGTGCCTCGTGTGTACTTCTTGATGTCTTCGTTAATAGCTCGAAGAGACTCGTCACTAAAAATTTCGTGATCATCTCTCGGGCCAAGCTCAACTTTAGGAGTGCGTGCCATCTTAGCCGTCGTGCTGGTTTGCGTGCCCCGGAAGAGGGGAGTTTTGCATTAAGTGGTTTTGCTGATCTGAACGTCCTGCGGGGGCTAGGGACGCACGATCTCAATTCGCTCAATTAGGATTTCACCTTGTGGTACCTGTAGTGGCCACACAAGGCGGCTGTGCTGCTGGACGTACGTGGCATGCTGGCGAGTAAGCGCGAGCCGGAGCGGTTCAAGATTCTGGCCCGTCAGGACGATGATGGTGTCCGGGAGCATCAGGCGGAGTTCGGTCGTGCTGGTGAACGCGATCTGCATCAGCAGCCGGTAGAAGAACACCACCCCGTCGGGAACGTCAGTCCCGTCCACCCAGGTGCGGACCTCGCAGCTCTGGTTGACCGTCCCCGCCGGAATGAAGCCGAAGGCCTTGTAGACACCGAGCTCCGGCTTCTCGCTGGCCGCCTCGATCGCCATGCCGGCGATCGGATCAAGCCGGCCGCCAAACGCTTGGCCCTGAGTAACGCGCGTTGCGAAGCTTGGGCGCGGGTCAGGTCGGCCGCCGAACACCTTGTCAAAGTCACTATCGGTCATAGTCGGCCTCCGGCGTGGTGATGTCTTTGCGGAACTGCGCAGCGAAGCTCTCTGCCATGTCAGATAGGCGCATCACGAAATCCGCCAACTTCGCGGGGTCGCGCTGCTTGAGGTGTTCGGCGTCTTCCAGGAGCGAAGCGCGCTTCTTGATCGAGACCCACTGCGTCACGCGCTCGCGGATGTGCTCGTAAGCCCGCTCGATATGGCGAGCGATCCCGAGGCTGATTTGCGGGATGCGGAGGATGCCCTGCGCCTCAAGGGTGCGGTGATCGATACGGGCTTCCGAGCCAGCTTTAGCGAGCGACCTGTTCGCGTGCTCTGCCCACTCCCGCCGCCAGACATTCACGTTGCGAAGCGCCTCGGCCGCGTCGAGCGCCGCCTTGTCTTCGGGTCGGTCGGTGTCGTTGAACCGCTTGCGCGCCTCGGCCACGAGGCGCGCGATATTTTCCGGCTCGTTCCAGTCGCGCTCCTTGGTGGCAGAAAAGCCGGTCGCCGTGGTGGGGTCGAGCCGCCGAAGGGTCAGAAGGACATGGGCATGAGGTTGCTCGCGTCCGTCCGCCGCGTCGGGCGCATGGATGGCAAAGTCCGCTACCATGCCCTTGCTGACGAACTGCTCCCGGACAAACTCGCGCACCAGGCTGGACCGCTCGTCGGGGGAAAGCTCCCTGGGAAGCGTGAGTTCGATCTCGCGGCATAGCTGGGCATCCTGCCGCTTCTCCGCCTTCTCGACCATGTTCCAGAGGATCTGGCGATTGAAGATCCAGGCCGACGCATCCGCGCTCGGGGCCAGGATCTCAGTATGGATGACGTCTGGCTTGTCGAAGCTGAACCATCGGCCCTGGGAATCGTCGTAAAGGCGTTCTCCTGATCGGTACGCGGCGGCGGCGACGGCGGAACGACGGGTAGCTCCGCCCTCCCTGGCAGCGCGGCCAAGGGAACGTGAATGCACCTTGAGTCGAAGGTGGTAGATCGCCAATCGTGACCGTGCCTTTCACCAGCAGAGGTGTGAACTCCAAGCAAGAAAATCCAGTATGTGTGCACTTATACATCGCTATCGCGACGTGCTCACCAGAATTTCACGTCATGGTTGAGTTGCGGCGCAACAAACGCAACCATTGAGTCTTGCTGGCAACAGTTCGGCCACTTGGCGAAGGGCTCTATCGCCGCCCCCAACCCCCGCGATCCACCGCTTAGGCAAAGCTCCCAGCGGCGGAACGGGACCAGTCCCGTAAGCCCAGGTAAGGGCGCTTAAGCACCCCCGACACCCCTGCATAATCGCGCCCGTTTCGTTGACGGACGCGAGCCGGCGATGCGCCGGCACAGGAGCGATCCCGCACGTCGGTCAGGGGAGGGCACCCCCGACACCTGCCATACATTGCGATGTATGGGCGTTGGCGCACACTCTGACGCGTGCATCGCCGGATCACGGGCTTCCGCCGTCTTAGCATGGAGCTTTTCGTTTCTGGGTTCTGAGTTAATCTCACTGCGGTTCATACAGCGAGGCAGCGGATGCCTGAGAAACCAAGAACGCCACGCCAGATCACCGCCGAGGCAAAGGCCTGGTTCAAGCTGTTGAGCAACACCAGCGTCAGCAATAAGGACATTTGGGCCTATGCGGCCTGGACACGCGATCCGGCGAATTCGGCGGCTTACAACCGTGTGGAGGCGCGGAGCCGCGACGCCCCCGCCAATGGGCTTTTCACCGAGGTAGAGATACTCGCTGCACTAAAGCGCCGCCCTGATTTGGCATGCGCGTATGAAGCGGCGTTCAAATCGGCTAAACGGCCGTCCGAGCTAGAGGACATTGCTAGAGAACTGGCTATTCGGGTCGCTCCCTAACACGGTTCGCACCGCCCAGTGCGCTGGCCACGCTCGCGGTAATATCTCTCCTCCGCATCGCCACCTAGATTACACCAACACCCGCGCCGCCAAGAAAGGGACTTGGTGGATTGTTCCATTGATCCCGCTCCGCGACGTACATAAGCAGGCGCTCCGCCCGCGTGACCCCGACATAGAAGAGACGCTTCTCAGCGGCGATGGCGTCGCCACTTCTTGCTCGAAAGTGCGGAAACGTTCCCTCTCGCAGACCGATCATCGCGACCGCTGCATACTCGCGGCCCTTTGCGTAGTGGATAGTAGATAGGCGGAGCGCCCTCGTGGGGCTCGCAAATAGGCCAAGATCGTTGATGGTGAGGTTAGCTGTATCAACGCCCTGACGGGCCATATCGGCCTTCATCTCTTGAACTGAAGCATAAAACCGCCCCGCTTGCGCAAGATCGACATAGCCTGCATCGAACAGGATTTCTCCCGTGCGTGCTGACATCTCGTCCAGCCATCGCACCGCAGCGCCATGCGCAGCCAGACGCAACGCTTCACGGAGCAGCCGAATGATAACGACGCGACCGGCATGACTGAACACGTCAAAGCCAGCGTGACCCGTAATGTCTTGGATAGCGTGGAAAACAGCGCGCTCTAGCTGGCGCATCGTATCTGGCCCGGTCTCTTCCACGGCAGCGCATAATTGCTCGGCCAAGCCTGCGAACAACCGCGACCGTCGATAGGGACGCGCACCGGGACCGACGACGGGTGTGCCAAAATCACGAAGCTGGCGTGAGAGCGCGATAAGCGAGGCCCAGTCCTTGCCCAGGATAGTGGCATCTCCAAGCGCTATGCCGAGCTCTTGCAGCTTCGGGAGAAAGTGTTCCGTAATCGCTTGAAACGAAGTGCCACCACGCACGAGGATCGGATCGGTCGCGAAGGTGCGGTACTGGCCGTCGGCGGTCATCGCGGGCGCTCTCGGGAAAAGCCGCTCTGCGTGAATGATAATACGCTCGCTGGACCGAAAATTCTGGCTAAGCGAAAGATCGGTGCGCGCTCCGATGAATGCCCCAAATGGCGCAACCAGCCTCGGATCAGCTCCGGTGAAACCGAAAATCGATTGAGCGAGATCGCCAACGATAAAGAAGCGCGACCGGCCCGTCCTGTGGATCAGTTTCAGCAGTTCAATCTGAAGATCAGTAGTGTCTTGAAACTCATCGATGAGGAACCAAGGAAACTTCGCGGACAGCGACATCGCGATCTGTGGATTGTCGCGAAGGATGCGGTACGAGCCGTAAATGATGGTCCCAAAATCGACGTAGCCGAGTTCCGCGCAACGCGCCCACCAATAGGGTGCAGCGCGGACGATCGCGTCATTTTCAGCGGCTTGACCGACGATCTCGCCAGCCGCGTTCACGCCTAACGATTCGAATGCCTCATAATCGGCAGGTGTCAGCCTCAGAAGATTGATCTGAGCGGCTGCGTGGACAGCGATATGCTCGAAATCTGGGTTTTCTCGGGTTATCACGCGCGCCGCGCCCCGAAATCCCGGAAGTAGCCATCCATACGGCCGGTAGATTTCAGTCAGACAGAAAGCATGAATGGTCGAAACGGCGAGATGTTCGTCGTCGCCTGGCTGCATCTCCAGGTTCGCCCTTTGCTCGATCTCCTGAGCCGCCGTGTTTGTGTAGGTGATGCAGCATATCTTGCGCGGCGTATTTCGGAGGGGCTCAATTTCGCGGACAGCCTTAGCGATGAGCGTACGAGTCTTGCCGCTGCCGGGGCATGCGGTGAGTAGCAGGTTCTCAGGGTAGTCGACCGCCTGACGCTGTTGCCCCGTAAGCATCATGGCTGGCGAAGCCATTCAATCGCATTGGCGATATAGATGGGTAACTCCCCAGCGTGCTGGGCGTGGCCGGCCGCGACCTGCGCGAAACGGGCCTTGCCAAACCGTTTCGCGGTTCGAAGGACCTGCGCTTTCAAGGCTTCGGGTATGACTCCTCCGAGAGGGATCTGCGCGCCGAGCGAGGCTTGCAGGCTGGGGGCGTGAAGTTCCTGCGCAGCGTACCAAAGCATTGTTAGGTTGCCTGGCAGCGTAATTTCTCGCTCGAATGTGGTCGCGCCGACAAACGCTCGAACGAACGGTCCTTCAAGCGTCGCCAAATTCTCCTGTACCGGCACGTCATCGCCGGGGACCACATCCGCCGGAGGGATGTCCGCATCTCCAACGATGGCGCACTTCTTCGGTAGGCATGTCGCGCTGAACAGGCGGCTGAAAGCCCCGAAATGTGTCCCATGAATTGCGATGACCGAAATGCCTTCGCGCTCAAGGTCGATCCCCAACACCCGCTTCGCGAGCGCAGGGATAAGCAACAATTCAGCAGGCCCTTCGACGAGCATTACCTTCCTCGCGAACAGCAAATTTGCCTTCGTCGCGTCGAGAAAGCGATTTAGGTCGCGCTGCTGTCCCGGAGTTAGTGGTGCGGATAGGCCTGGGGTTGAGACAAACGGAACTCCATCGGCACCGGTCGTTAAGGTGACGAAGGAACTAACTGGTGCCTTGCCAGTGACCTGTGTGCTGTGAGTTGACACCATTGATTGGAACGGGAGAGCCCTCAGGGCCTCAACGAGCGTCGCCTGCAATTGAGGATGCAGGTGTGCTTCGGGCTCCTCGATGAGGATCAGCTCACCCGCCGTTTTTCCGAGCGCCGCGCGCTTTCGGAAATATTCTACAAGCATCGCAATATAAAGAATATTGTTGAGCCCGAGGCCATTACGCCGCGCCTCGAACTGATTGACCAAACCGCTGGATAGCAGCACCACCAAATTACGGACAATCGACTGGAAGGTTGGTGCTGACAGGCCGAGATCGACATCAAGGCTGAACGCTGGGCCCGTGATCTCTTTCAACGCGTTGTCGATTGAATTCGAGATCCCTTGGATCGTCGGCGAAGCTTCAATCTGGGTGTTGGCCGCCTGGACAGCAGCGATTAAGGTGGCTTGTTCCGCTGGATCGATGGCGCATGCTTCGACCAGCCTTGTCAGCGCCGAGGTGCGACTTTGCTGAAGTTCAGCTTCAACATTGCGCAAGGCAGGTAGAAACACAACTAGATAGGACTGCAAATACTGGAGGCCAACACTGGCCGCGCCGAGATCCCCATTCTCATGGTTCCACTCAATAGCAGTGAGATCGACTGCCGGATTTCCGCCGCCGAATAACTCCCATCCGTAATCTTCTAACGTTAGTGGTTCGATCTGCTCGGCGCGAGCAATAGCCTCGCGCACGGCTCTCTTTGGCCGGAATCTGTAGAAGATGCGCGCTCGATCTGGCCCGATCTGTGTCCCATGAAGAAGAGCCTCCTCATTTTCGTGACCTTCGAAGCCCGTAAATTCGACACCAACTAATACTTGAAATGGCTGCGCCTGATCGACATGACAGTGAATGTCATCTTTCTGAAGAGAACGGAATGATGAGGAGAGCTGACTATCCAGACAAAGCCTGATGGCATTAAAGAAATTCGATTTTCCTGTGTTGTTCTCGCCAATAACCATTGTCGCAGATTCAACAATTTGCACGTCGGCCCATTTAAGTGACCTATAGTTTTTTACGACGACGCGGCTGATCCGCATTTCTCTCTCCCAAGCGCAAAGGTTATTTTTGCGCACACTGTCATGTTATGGTTGAGCTTGAAACTCAAACTTAGCTTTAGACAGCACTTAGGGCTCCGCCCTCGGCGCGCTTCGAGCAGCTTTCGCCCAGCCTCGCTTCGCTGCGGCCGGTTCCCCGCAAAGCTGCTACTCCGCTTGCACACCGCTGTTCGCCACGAGGCAGAGGTGTATCCCCCCTACTTCTATTGAAGGGTCAGGACATGGCCGGTGATGCTGCGGAAAAGCTGCTTACGGTGCTGCGGGGCGGGCTTTGGCATGTCACCCATCCACGCAGATTTGAGCAGATCATGGCCAGCGGCGGGTTGTTGGCCGAGCCTTCGGATTCGAACGAGGGGCGGGTGGGGACGGCTAAAGGGCCTGAGGGATATCCCTTCATCCGCAGCCGTGGCGGCATTAGCCTCTTCGAGCTGTTTGAGTTTGATGCTGACGCCTACACCGAGCGGTGCCCGTCGAGCACCTGGCGCACCTTCATTCCTTGCCCGCCCACCTGGGGCGGCGGCGTCTGGATCGAGATCGATCAGCCTTCGATTGCTGCGTTCTACATATCCGGCGCAGATGCGTGGCAGAGCTATTCGAGCGCGCCGGATCGCGCGCGCCTCATCATGCCGTTCATCGAAGCAGGCGCGATGCAGCCCGTTCCAGTCAGCAGCTTCCGGCGCGCGCTCTTCGTCAATTCGAGCAAGGGTGACTGGGTCCCCGTTCCACTCAATCGGTTTGACGCCGAAGCTTTCGCAGCGAAGGTCGCCGCGTGGGAAAGTGACGTTGCGGCGCGGTCTGCGGAGACGCTTCATTCAGCATTGGGAATTCGTTAGGTGTTTCGCGAGCACCCTGGCAAAACAGGGTGCGGCGCGGCCAAAAATCAGCGGCTTGGTAAGTCCGATTGTCACATTTTCTGGCACACTAATTTTAGCGACATCAAATAAGCGACATAAAATCAGGTACTTATAGTGCCTGCAATCAGACTTAAAATCCGTCGGGAGCAATCCCATGCCGGTTCGACCCCGGCCGCCCGCACCAGTCAGCGCCGCGCGCCGTCTTCCCTGGCCGCCTCGAACGCCCGCCCCATCCCGAACGGTGCAAGAATGCATTGCGGCCCCCGAGGGCCACGCCGATGGTTGAGCCTCACGTTCCCGTATCGGACACGGCCTTGAATAGGTCCCCTGGTCCCGACCCCATCGATGTCGCTGTCGCAACCCGGATCCGGGTTCAGCGCCGCCACCTGAGGATCAGCCGGGACGACCTGGCCCAGACCCTGGGCCTCACCTTCCAGCAGGTTCAGAAATACGAGCGCGGAACCAATCGGGGTCAGCCCCTCGATGCTGGTGCGGACCGCCGCCGCGATTGCAGACAACGGTCGCCAGCCTGCTGGGCGAGGACAAGGCCGTCGTGGAGCCGGAGTGGGAATAGGCCTCCCGAGCGCCCTTACGAACCCGCGACACGTTCGATCCCCGTCGCGCCCACGCCCTCCAGCGCGGCAACCAGGTCTTCCACCGCCGCATCAACCAGCGCTTCGTCGCGCCCCCGGATCACCAGGTTGGCGCCATAGACATCGGGCGGCGCGAAAAACGGATAACTGCCGATCGACAGGTCCGGATGGGCCTTGGCCACCGCCTCCAGCGGCGCGGCGATCGCGCCCTCGCCGGTGCCGGTGACCCGGACGGTCTTGCTGATCACCACCGCCCCGGTGCGCAGACGCGGGCCAACGTCGTTCAGCATGCCGCGCATGATGGCCGGCACACCGGCCAGCACGAAGACATTGCCGATCTGGAAGCCCGGCGGACCCTGCACGGGGTTCTTCACCAGGGTCCCGCCCTCGGGCACATGGGCCATGCGCCGGCGGGCGGCGTTAGGCTCGCCCCAGCGCTCGCGCAGCAGGGCCATGATCTCGGGATGCTCGGGCGCGGTGACACCGAATGCCTTGGCCACCGAATCGGCGGTGATGTCGTCATGCGTGGGGCCGATGCCGCCGGTGGTGACCACATAGTCGTAGCGGGTCCGCAGGGCGTTGACCGCGTCGATGATCTCCTGCTCGATATCGGGCACCACCCGCACCTCGCAGACATCGACGCCGTAGGTCGCCAGATATTTGGCGATGGCGTTGAGGTTCACGTCTTGCGTTCGACCCGACAGGATCTCATCGCCGATGATCAGAACCGCCGCCGTCACGCGCTCGCCAGTCTTGGCTTGGGTGGTGGTCATGGTCTCGATCCCTTACATCCGAATGTTTCACCGACCGACTTAAGGCTCCCATGCTTCTCCCGCAACCGATGGCGCGCGGCGTGATCGTCGAGCGCTACAAGCGCTTCTTCGTCGACTTGGTGCTGGACGACGGCCGCGAGATCACCGCGCACGTGCCCAACCCGGGCGCGATGCTGGGACTGAAGGATCCCGGCCTGGCCGGCTGGGTGTCGTGGTCAGGCGACCCAAAGCGCAAGCTGGCCTGGACGCTGCAGCTGGTCGAGGCCGATCGCGGCCTGGTGGGCGTCAACACCATGAACCCCAACAAGCTGGTCGCCGAAGCGCTGGCGGCCGACACCATCCCGGAGCTGGCCGGCTATTCCGTGATCCGCCCAGAAGTCAAATACAGCGAGGCCAGCCGTGTTGATTTCCTGCTGACCCATCCGGATCGCCCGTCGTGCTGGCTGGAGGTCAAGAACTGCCACTTCCGTCGTGGTGGGACCCTGGCAGAGTTCCCCGACTGCGTGGCGGCCCGCAGCGCCAGGCACCTGAAGGATCTGGCCGCCGAGGTCGCCAAGGGCGGGCGGGCCGTGCAGCTGTTCGTCATCCAGCGCACCGACTGCGACAGCTTCGCCGCCTGCGCGGACCTGGATCCGGTCTATGCCAAGGGTCTGAACGACGCGGCGGCAGCGGGCGTTGAAGTTCTGTGCTATGGTTGCGACATAAGCCCGACGCAGATCCGCATTTCCCGGCGCATCCCCTGGCGGGACGCACCGGCCGTTTGAGACGAAGCCGCCATGACCCTAGACGACACGGCCGAGATCGAAGCCGAGACCCGCACCGGCGCCATCAAGCTGCACAAGCCTTCCGACTTCGAGGGCATGCGCAAGGCCGGCAAGCTGGCGGCCGAGTGCCTGGACATGCTGATCCCGCACGTCGCGCCAGGCGTGTCGTCGGACTATCTGGACACCTTGGCCCGGGAATTCATCCTCGACCAGGGCGCCCTGCCCGCCTGCCTGTTCTATCGCGGCTATCCCAAGACGGTCTGCATCTCGCGCAACCATGTGGTCTGCCACGGCATCCCCGGCGAATGGGCGCTGCGCGAAGGCGACATCGTCAATATTGACGTTACGGTCATCGTCGATGGCTGGCACGGCGACACCTCGCGGATGTACGGGGTGGGCGAAGTGGGCCCGCGCGCCCGCCGCCTGGTCGAGATCACCTATGAGGGCATGGCCCGTGGCCTGGCCGCCGTGAAGCCGGGCGCGACCCTGGGCGACATCGGCTACGCCATCCAGTCCTATGTCGAGGCGCAGCGCTGCTCGGTGGTGCGCGACTTCTGCGGCCATGGCCTGGGCAAGGTGTTCCACGACGCGCCCAACATCCTGCACTTTGGCCGTCCGGGCCAGGGCGCGGTGCTGAAGCCGGGCATGTTCTTCACCGTCGAGCCGATGGTCAATCTGGGCAAGAGCGCAGTCAAGGTGCTGGGCGACGGCTGGACGGCCGTGACCCGCGACAAGTCGCTGTCGGCCCAATGCGAGCACTCGATCGGCGTGACCAAGGATGGCTACGAGGTGTTCACCGGCTCGCCGACCGGGCTGTTCCAGCCGCCGATCCTGGGCGGGTAAGCCCCTAGAGCAAGCCGCGCGATGTAGGAATCGCACGGCTTGCTCCAGACTTTTGTTTTCGCATCGCTTTTGCGGAAAACCGGTGGCCACTTTTCCGCGCGATGCTCTAGCCACTCGACAACCGATAATTGATCTGCCCTACTCGCTGCTCGCATGACGAGGGCGAGATGGTCAGTGGCAGATCACTGAAGGCGACCGGGGTCGAAGACACCGCGCCCAGCAGGCCGGAGCCCAGCCACGCTCTTGGCCACCGCGAGCGCCTGCGCGAACGCACCAAGGCCGGCGGCCTTGGTGCCCTGCCTGACTACGAACTGCTGGAACTCTACCTCTTCCGCACCTTCGCGCGCGGCGACGTCAAGCCGATGGCCAAGGCGCTATTGGCCCGGTTCGGCTCGTTCGGGGCGACGATCAGCGCCTCGATCGAGGACTTGAAGACCGTGCCGGGGATCGCCGAGAACGCGGCGATCGACATCAAGCTCTTGCATGAGGCCGCCTTGCGAGCCGGGCGCGACAAGATCGCAAAGCGGCCGGTGATCTCGTCCTGGACGGCGCTGCTAAGCTATGTCCGCGTCGCCCTGGCCAATGAGCCGCGCGAACAGTTTCGGGTGCTGTTCCTGGACAACAAGAACCAACTGATCGCCGACGAGATTCTCAACCATGGCACGGTCGATCACGCCCCAGTCTATCCGCGTGAGGTGATGCGCCGGGCGCTGGAGCTTTCCAGCTCCAACATCATCCTGCTGCACAACCACCCCTCGGGCGACCCCACGCCGTCGCGGCCTGACATCGAGATGACCAAGCAGATCGTCGAGGCCGGGCGAGCACTGAAGATCAATGTCCACGACCACCTGGTCGTGGGGCGTGATGGCGTGGCCAGCTTCAAGGCGTTGGGGCTGTTTTAAAAATCCTCCCCCTGTGGGGGAGGTGTCGGCGCAGCCGACGGTGGGGGGAGTGATCGGATGGTCGCATCCTGGACCAATCCCAAAACTCCCCCCACCGATCGCTGCGCGATCACCTCCCCCACAGGGCTAGCAGGTTCACACATCTCGATTGAGCGAGTGGACGAGCTCTGATTCATTGGGTTCATCTGACGGGAGATGGCGATGGATCTGCTGCTGGGGCGGTTTGGCG
>NZ_JAFCUB010000014.1:0-86798 GCF_049896325.1 Caulobacter sp. DWP3-1-3b2 | reverse complement strand
GCCGAGACCAACCATCGCCAGGCCGCCTCCATCCGCTATCGCCTGACCGCCGCCAAGCTGCCGGTGATGAAGGACCTGGCGGCGTTCAGCTTCGAGGGCTCGCCGATCAACGAAGGCCTAGTCCGTTCGCTATACGACGGCTCCTTCCTGGCCAACCATCGCAACATCGTCCTGGTCGGCGGCGCCGGCACCGGCAAGACCCATCTGGCCATCGCCATCACCGCCAACGTGGTGCGGGCCGGCGCGCGTGGCCGCTACTTCAACACCGTCGATCTGGTAAACCGCCTCGAGGAAGAGGCCCGGCGCGGCAAGGCCGGCGCCCTGGCGGCCCAGCTCTCACGCCTCGATCTGGTGGTGCTCGACGAGCTGGGCTACCTGCCGTTCGCCCAGTCCGGCGGGCAGCGCCTGTTCTATCTTGTCAGCAAGCTTTACGAGCGCACCTCGGTGATCATCACCACCAACCTGACCTTCGGAGCGTGGCCCACCGTCTTCGGCGACGCCAAGATGACCACGGCGCTGCTCGACCGCCTGACCCACCACTGCGACATCGTCGAGACCGGCAATGACAGCTGGCGGCTCAGAAACCGCGCCTGACCGGCACGCCCCGCTTCGTCCACAACTTGTTCAACCTCCCCCCAGACCCCCTCCGGGCAGCTGATCGATCAGTGGCTCACCCCGCGGCGATGCTCTGCGCTGGCTGAGAGCTACGCGCATCGCCGCTCGGAAGCCGGATAGGGGGTCCCGATTGCGCGCCTATAGGGGGTCCCGATTGCGCGCCGTTTGACAAGCGCGAGTTCGGCCTTACCAGCCGGGACCTCGCGCTCGACGGCGTTGAGGAAACGGATGAACTCCTGATGGCGATGGCGATGGCGATGGCGATGGCGATGGCGATGGCGGTGGCGATGGCGGTGGCGGTGGCGATGGCGGTGGCGGTGGCGCTGCATGCAGCGGCCGATGACCTTGCCTTCGAGCACGTCGAAGGCGGCGAACAGGGTGGTCGTGCCATGGCGCTTGTAATCATGGGTCATGGTTCCGGCCCGACCCTTCTTTAACGGCAGGCCCGGCTGGGTGCGGTCAAGCGCCTGGATCTGCGACTTCTCATCGACGCTGAGCACCACGGCGTGGGCGGGGGGATCGACATAGAGGCCGACGATGTCGCGAACCTTGGCGGCGAACTTGGGATCGTTGGACAGCTTGAAGGTGCGGATGCGATGCGGGGCCAGGCCGTGAGCCCGCCAGATCCGCTGCACCGAGGTCAGGCTGACGCCGGCGGCTCTCGCCATGACCCGGCCGGTCCAGTGGGTCGTCTCGCCGGGCGGTTCGCCCAGGGTCAGGGCGATGATCCGATCAGCCACCTCGTCGGCCAGCTTGGGTATCCGCGGCGGTCGGGTCTTGTCGCGCAGCAGGCCCTCAACACCGGCCTCCATGAACCGCGCCTGCCAGCGCCAGACGGCCGTCTTGCTGACCCCAGCCGTGCGCATGATCTCCAACGTGCCCAGGCCATCGGCCGTGGCCAGCACGATCTTGGCTCGCCAGACATGCTTCTGTGCGCTGTTGCGATCATCGACGATCGCTCGCAGGCGTTTGCGATCGGTCGGGCTCAGGTGGACGGTGATGCCGGTGCGCATGCCGAAGACCCGCACGACCGAAAAGCCATGGGAATCCCACGCAGGACTCTTATGTCAGCTTCAATCCCCTAGACTGTCCGGCCGTAAGGGCTCCATTCGCGAAGTTCGGGACGTCATAAGCGTCACACAAGCGGGCGCCATTACGCGACGCTTATGAAGATCAAGGTCAAAGGCCGCTTTTGCGTATGGAGCGCTTATGGCCTTTGGAGAGATGCTGCGGTCGGGACCTCGCGTCGGCCGAGGTTCGACGTCTGAGACGGTGCCGGGAGACTGGCGAAGGACACCGCCTGCTGACCAAGGTGCGCTGGCTGGCCGCCCATCCCGCACCGCGCGTCGCCCTCGGAGGCTGAGGCGCACGGCGCGGATCAAGGCGTGGCCGGGGTCTGGGCGCATGCCGATCACCACCGCCGATCCTTATACAGCGCTTATATCGGCCCTCGACTTCGGAATGGAGCCCTTACGCCCGTCCGTGGTCCTGTCCCCCCACTGAACAGGAGGGCTAGAGATGGCCGATGTTGCTTTTCTCGCGCTGGGGGCGGGGCTGTTTGTGGCCTTTGCCGCCTTCGCCGCTGCGCTGAGGCGCCTATGACCATGCTGGTGAGCGCGCTTTGGGGAGCCGGGGCGATCGTCGTCGCGGCCTATATGGTCGTCGCCTTGCTGCGACCCGACAAGTTCTGACGGATCACATTCCATGAATTGGCAAGGTTGGGCGGAAATCGCCCTGACGCTGGGCTTGGCGGTCGCGATCGGCTGGCCGCTCGGCACGTACATGTCGCGGGTCTGGAACGGCGAGCGCACCTGGCTTGACCCGGTGCTGCGCCCGGTCGAGACCCTGTTCTACAAGGCCGGCGGCATCGACGCCCAGAAGAGCCAGAGCTGGTTCGGCTATGCCAGCGCCCTGCTGGCCTTCAACTTCATCGGCTTCTTGCTGGTGTATGGCGTCCTGCGCCTGCAGGGCGTGCTGCCGATGAACCCGCAGGGCTTTGCGGGCCTGTCGGGTCACCTGTCGTTCAACACCGCCATCAGCTTCGTGACCAACACCAACTGGCAGAGCTATGCGGGCGAGACGACGATGTCGACGCTTAGCCAGATGCTGGTGCTGACCACCCAGAACTTCGTCTCGGCCGCCACCGGCGCGACCATCGCCGCCGCCCTGGCCAGGGCGTTCATCGCCAATCGCGGTGAAGGCGTCGGCAATTTCTGGGCCGACCTGGTGCGCACCACCCTCTATGTGCTGCTGCCGCTGTCGCTCATTGTCGCCATCGTGCTGGTCGCCCTGGGCATCCCCCAGACCCTGGCCGCCGGCGTCACCGCCCACACGTTGGAAGGCGCCGACCAGAAGATCTCGCTCTATGCCGTGGCCTCGCAGGAAGCCATCAAGATGCTGGGCATCAACGGCGGCGGCGTCTTCAACGCCAACTCGGCCCACCCGTTTGAAAACCCCACCCCCCTGACCAACCTGATCACGGCCGTTTCTATCAACGTGCTGGGCTGGGCCGCCTTCTTCGCCTTCGGCCGCAGCGTCCTGGCCAAGAAGGACATCCGCGCCCTGGTCATGGCCGCCAGCATCCTGCTGACGGCCGGCGCGGGCATTGTCTACTTCACCGAGACCCAGGTTCCGCCCGCCCAGATGGCGGCCGGCGTCGACACCTCGGTCAATATGGAAGGCAAGGAGACCCGCTTCGGCGCCCCGGCCACCGCGGCCTGGGTGGCGATGACCACCGGCGCCTCCAACGGCTCGGTCAACGGCATGCATTCCAGCCTCATGCCCCTGGGCGGCGGCGTGGCGATGTTCCTGATGCACCTGGGCGAGATCCTGCCCGGCGGCATCGGCTCGGGCATCGCGATCATGGTCGTCATGGCCATGCTGTCGGTGTTCGTCGCCGGCCTGATGGTGGGCCGCACCCCGGAATATCTCGGCAAGAAGATCGAGGCCCGCGAGGTGCAGTTGTCGATCCTGGCGGTGTTGGCCATTCCGGTGGCCACCCTGGGCTTCTCGGCCACCGCCGCGATCCTGCCCCAGGCGCTCGCCGGACTGATGCATAGCGGACCGCACGGGCTGTCGGAGATCCTCTATGCCTACACCTCGGCGACGGCCAACAATGGTTCGGCCTTCGCCGGCCTGACCGCCAACGCGCCCTGGTGGGACGCCACGCTCGGCGTCGCCATGGCCCTGGGCCGCTTCCTGCCCATCGTGGCGGTGTTGGCCATGGCCGGCTCCCTCGCCGCCAAGCCCAAGCTGGCGCCCTCGGCCGGCACCCTGCCGACCGACAGCGGCCAGTTCGTCGGCCTGGTCGTCGGGGTGATCCTGATCCTGGCCGGCCTGCAATTCTTCCCCGCATTGGCGCTGGGGCCGATCGTCGAGCACTTCCAGGTGCTCAACGTCGTCGCCCAGGCCCATTGATCCCACGACTGATCGCAAAGGCGATTTGAGATGACGACCATTGAAACCCCCATGGGGAGCCCGCAGGGCGGGGAGGGCCGGCGCAAGGCCGGCGCCCTGGGCGGCGGGATGTCTCCCGCCATCCTGACGCGGGCGACCAAGGACGCCTTCGTCAAGCTGGATCCGCGCAAGCTGGCCGGCAACCCGGTGATCTTCGCCACCTGGATCGTGGCCCTGCTGTCGACGGTCTCGGCCGTCGCGGCGGTGGCCAGCCACCAGCCCGCCGGCTTCGCGATCCAGATCGCCGGCTGGCTGTGGGCCACGGTGCTGTTCGCCAACCTGGCCGAGAGCGTGGCCGAAGGCCGCGGCAAGGCCGCCGCCGACAGCCTGCGCGCCACCCGCGTCACCACCAACGCCAAGCTGCTCGACGAGCAGACCGGGGCGGTGGTGATGACTGCGGCCCACAAGCTGGTCGTCGGGTCGCTGATCCTGGTCGAGGCCGGCGACGTGGTGCCGACCGACGGCGAGATCGTCGAGGGCATGGCCAGCGTCAACGAGGCGGCCATCACCGGTGAGAGCGCGCCCGTCATCCGGGAAAGCGGCGGCGACCGCTCGGCCGTCACCGGCGGCACCACGGTCGTTTCCGACTGGCTCAAAGTGCGGGTCACCTCGTCGCCGGGCTCGACCTTCCTGGACCGCATGATCGCCATGGTCGAGGGCGCCAACCGCCGCAAGACCCCCAACGAGGTCGCCCTGGCCGTGCTGCTGGCTGGCCTGACCCTGATCTTCCTGATCGCGGTCGTGACCCTGCTGGGGCTTGGCAAGTTCTCGGGCATCGCCCTGGATCCGCTGGTGCTGGGCGCGCTGTTCATCACGCTCATTCCGACGACCATCGGCGGGCTGCTGTCGGCAGTAGGTATCGCCGGCATGGACCGGCTGATGAAGCACAATGTGTTGGCTACCTCGGGCCGCGCCGTGGAAGCGGCGGGCGACGTCGACACCCTGCTGCTGGACAAGACCGGCACCATCACCTTTGGCAACCGCATGGCCACCGGGGTGATCGCAGCCCCCGGCGTGCGCCCCGAGGCCGCGATGCGCGCGGCGATCAACGCCTCGCTGGCCGACGAGACCCCGGAAGGCCGTTCGATCATCGAGCTTGGCCTTAGCCAGGGCATCGTCATCGACGCCCCGGCCGGCGCCACCTCGATCGCCTTCAGCGCCACGACCCGTCAATCGGGCCTGGACGCTGGCGGCATGTCCTGGCGCAAGGGCGCCGTCGACGCGGTCTACAAGTCGCTCGCCCTGGATCCGAAGATGATCCCGGCCGAGGTCAGCGCTGCGGTTGACCGGATCGCCCGCTCGGGCGGCACGCCCCTGGCGGTCAGCGAGAACGGCGTCCTGGTCGGGGTGATCCACCTCAAGGACGTGGTCAAACCCAACGTCAAGGAGCGCTTCGCCGACCTGCGCCGCATGGGCATCCGCACCGTGATGATCACCGGCGACAACCCGGTGACCGCCGCCGCCATCGCCTCGGAGGCCGGTGTCGACGACTTCCTGGCCGAGGCCACGCCGGAGGACAAGCTGCGGCTGATCCGCGCCGAACAGGCCAAGGGCCGCCTGGTCGCCATGTGCGGCGACGGCGCCAACGACGCCCCCGCCCTGGCTCAAGCCGACGTCGGGGTGGCCATGCAGACCGGCGCCCAGGCCGCCCGTGAGGCCGGCAACATGGTCGATCTCGACAGCGACCCGACCAAGGTCATCGAGATCGTCGAGGTCGGCAAGCAGATGCTGATCACCCGCGGCGCCCTGACCACCTTCTCGATCGCCAACGACGTGGCCAAGTATTTCGCCATCATCCCGGCGATGTTCGTGGTCGCCCTGCCGGCCTTGGGCGCCCTGAACGTCATGCGCCTGCACAGCCCGCAGAGCGCCATCCTGTCGGCGGTGATCTTCAACGCCCTGGTGATCGTGGCGCTGATCCCGCTGGCGCTGAAGGGCGTCAAGTACCAGGCCATTGGGGCCGGCAAGCTGCTGTCGCGCAACCTGCTGATCTATGGCCTGGGCGGCCTGATCGCCCCGTTCATCGGCATCAAGCTGATCGACCTGATCGTCTCCGGCCTGGGTTGGGCCTGATGCTCGGCCCGATCGCCAGGAACCTGATCTTTGGCTTCCTGGCGATCGGGTTCGTCTTCCTGGTGGCTTACGCCGCCCACCTCTGAAACCACGACTTCCTGTTCTGAAAGAACGACCGTCATGACCAAGTTTGCTTTCCCCGCCCTGATCGCCGCCGCCAGCGCCCTGGCCCTCACGGCCGGCGCCGCCTCGGCCCAGGGCGCCGCCGCCAAGCCCTTTACCCTCAGCTACAATGTCGGCGTCGCCTCCGACTGCGCCTTCCGGGGCGTCAGTCAGACCGACGAGAACCCGCAGGTGTTCGGCGGCGTCGATCTGTCCGCTGGCAAGTTCTACGCCGGGACCTGGGCCTCGAACGTCAACTTCGGCGACGACACCGACGCCGAGATCGATCTCCATACCGGCATCAAGCCGACCCTGGGCCCGGCGACCCTGGACCCGGGCGTGATCTATTACGGCTATGTCAACGCGCCCTCGGGCGCCGACCACGCCAATACCGAGTTCAAGGTCGCCACCTCGATCCCGGCCGGCAAGGGTTCGCTGGGCGGCGCGGTGTTCTACAGCCCCGACAGCTTCGGCGCCGCCGACAAGGCGACCCATTACGAGGTCAACGGCAGTTACCCCGTGGCCGAGAAATGGAGCGTCTCAGGCGCGCTGGGTCGCCAGAGCTACAAGGGCTCGGGAGACTACACGACCTGGAATCTAGGCGCGGCCTACGCCATAAACGACAAGCTCGCCCTCGACCTGCGTTACATCGACACCGACCAGCACGACTTCGGCAAGCTCTATGACAGCCGCGCCGTCGCCACGCCCAAAGCCGCCTCGTAGGAAGGAAGACCGTCATGCTTTCGCATCTTCGTCCGGCCATCGTCTCGTCGGTTCTGTTCCTTGGCCTCTTGGGCCTGGCCTATCCGCTGGCGGTGACAGGGGTCGCCCAAGCAGCGTTTCCCGCCCAGGCCAACGGCAGCCTGGTCAAGGACGCCAAGGGAACCGTGGTGGGCTCGTGCCTGATCGCCCAGGCCTTCACCAAGCCTGAATACCTGCACCCCCGCCCGTCGGCCGCCGGCGCCGGCTATGACGCCTCGGCCTCCAGCGGCTCGAACATGGGTCCGCTGAACGACAAGCTGATCGCGCGCGAGAAAACCGACGCCGACGCCCTGCGCGCCGAAAACCCCGGCGTGGCCATTCCCGCCGACGCGGTGACCACCTCGGGTTCGGGCCTGGATCCGGACATTTCACCGGCCAATGCCCGCTTCCAGGCCCCGCGCGTGGCCAAGGCGCGGGGCCTGAGCGTCGCCCAGGTCCAGGCCGTGATCGACGGTCACACCCAGGGCCGGCTGCTGGGCTTTGTCGGCCAGCCACGGGTCAATGTCCTGGCGGTCAATCGGGCGCTCGACGCGAAAGGCGGCTAGTCCTTGCCGACTGAGGATCCTAGACACGCCGAGGATAACCGGCCCGATCCAGAGGCGCTCCTGGCCGCCGCCAACAAGGCGAGCCGGGGGCGCCTCAAGGTGTTTCTTGGCATGGCCCCCGGCGTGGGCAAGACCTACGAAATGCTCAAGGCGGCCCGCCGCCGCAAGGCCGAGGGCCAGGACGTACTGATCGGCCTGGTCGAAACCCATGGCCGCCGTGAGACCGAAAGCCTGCTGCGCGGCATGGAGGTCATGGCGAGGCGCCCCCTGGAGCACAAGGGGCGGACCCATCTAGAGTTCGATCTCGACACGGCCCTGGCGCGCAAGCCCAAGCTGCTGTTGGTCGATGAATATGCCCACTCCAACGCGCCGGGATCGCGCCATCCCAAGCGTTGGCAGGATGTCGAGGAGCTGCTGGCCGCCGGCATCGATATCTGGACCACCCTGAACGTCCAGCACCTGGAAAGCCTGGTCGATGTCGTCCAGCGCATCACCGGCGTGCGCCAGCGCGAGACGGTGCCCGACAGCGCCCTGTCGCGGGCCGACGATATCGAGGTTGTCGACATCACCCCCGACGAACTGCGCGAGCGGATGGGGGCGGGCAAGGTCTATGTGCCAGAGACCGCGCGCCTGGCCTCGGAGAACTTCTTCAAGGTCGAGAACCTGACGGCCCTGCGTGAGTTGGCGCTGCGGCGCGCGGCCCAGACGGTGGACGATCAGTTGGTCGCCGCCATGCGCGAGAAGGGCGTCGAGGGCCCCTGGGCGGCGGGCGAGCGGATCCTGGTCCTGGTCGGCGGCGACGCCATGTCCAGCGCGCTGGTCAGGGCCGGCCGGCGGCTGTCGGACATGATGATGGACGCCCCGTGGACCGTCACCCATGTCGAGCGCAGCGACCGTTCCGGTCCCTCGCCCCTGGCGGTCACCCGCCTACGCGACGCCCTGAAGCTGGCCGAGCAACTGGGCGGATCGACCGTCGTCATGACCGGCGTCGACATCGTCTCCACGGTGATGGCCTATGCTCGCCGCAACAACGTCACCCAGATCGTCATCGGCAAGTCGGTCGGCAGTCGGCTGAGCGAGCTGCTCGGCCGGTCCTTGGCGGCGGCCCTGCTGCGCGAGGCGCGCGGCGCGGCGATCCATGTCGTCACCGAGGCGGCCCATGGCCATGGCGAAGCCGCCGTCGAGAGACCGGCCAAGCGCCGGCTCGACGCGATGGCCTATCTGACCGGCGCGGGTTTCGTCGGCCTCGCGACGCTCGTGGCCTGGGGTCTGGACACCGCTTTTGACCGCGTCGATCTGGGCATGATCTTCCTGGCCGCGGTCCTGGCCGCCGGCGTCATGCACGGCTTGCGGCCTGCCTTGGCGGCGGCCACGGTCGCCTTCCTGGTCTACAACTATCTTTTCCTGGCCCCCCGCTACAGCCTGACCATCGGCTCGCCGACGGATTTTCTGACCCTGGTGGTGTTTTGGGCAGTGGCCCTGGCGACCGGTGGCCTGGCGGGCCGGGTGCGCGACCAGGCGCGCGGCTCCCAACGCCGTGCCGCCGCCATAGCCACCCTGCTGGCGGCGGCCCGGACCCTGTCTGGCGCGACGGGACGTCAGCTCGTCGCCCAGGCCATCGCCGACCAGGTGGCGGCCACGGCCGGCGCTAAGGCCGTCGTGTTCTATCCCAAGGATGGCGACCTGTTCCCCGCCGCCGGCGCGCCGTCCTTGGAGCCACTGGGCGCCGCCCCGATGGCGGCGGCGCGCTGGGCCTGGGAGCGTGGCGAGGTCGCGGGTTTTGGCACCTCGACCCTGCCGCACGCCGAATGGACCTTCTGGGCGCTGGACGGAATGCGCGGCCGCGCGGGCGTGGCCGGTGTGGAGGCCGGTGCCATGGCCTTGGGGTCCGATGACGAGCGCCTGCTGCTGGGCCTGCTGGACCAAGGCGCGGTCGCGCTTGAGCGTGCGGATCTCGCCGCCGAAGCCGTGGAGGCCGAGACCCTGCGGCGCGCCGATCGTTTTCGCTCAGCCCTGCTCAATTCCATCAGCCACGATCTGCGAACGCCGTTGTCGACGGTGCTGGGCGCTTCGAGCACCCTGACCGACTATGGCGACAAGCTGGAGCCTGAGGTCCGCGCCGACCTGATGATCAGCATTCGCGAAGAGGCCGAGCGGCTCAACCGCTATGTCGCCAACCTGCTGGACATGACCCGGTTGGAGGGCGGGGCGCTGCGCCTGCGCAACGACTGGATCGACGTGCGCGACGTTCTGGGCGCGGCGGCCGAGCGGGTTACCCGCCGCCTGGGCGGCCGGCCCCTGACCCGCGACTTTCCGGCCGAGCTCAGCCTGGTCCGCGCCGACGCCAGCCTGCTCGAACAGGTCGTGGTCAACATCCTCGAGAACGCCATCGCCTATAGCCCGGCCGGAGCTCAGATCGAGATGGCTGCTTACGAGGACCGAGGCAATGTCGTCATCAGCATCGAAGACGAGGGCCGCGGGATTCCGCCGGGCGAGGTGGAGCGGGTGTTCGAGAAGTTCCGCCGCATGGAGGAGCCGACCGATCGAACCGGCGGGGTCGGTCTGGGCCTGTCGATCGCCAAGGGCTTCGTTGACGCCATGAATGGGCGTATCGCCGCGGCCAGTCCCATCCACGACGGCAAGGGCACGCGTATCCTGATCAGCCTGCCCAAGGCGATCCATACGCCCAAGGACCTTCTGTAAACCATGCGCCAACGCATCCTGGTCATCGACGACGAACCCCAGATTCACCGCTTCCTCGGACCCGCCCTGATGGCGGCCGGCTATGACCCTTTGCGCGCCGACGACGGCAATTCCGGCCTGCGCGCCATCGCCGTGCTGTCGCCCGACGCGGTGGTGCTCGATCTTGGCCTGCCCGACATGGATGGCAAGGAGGTCTTGCTGCGCGCGCGGGCCTTTTATGAGGGGCCGATCCTGATCCTGTCGGCCCGGGACCGCGAGATCGAGAAGATCGCCGCCCTTGACGGCGGGGCCAATGACTATGTCGAAAAGCCGTTCGGCATCGGCGAATTCCTGGCCCGCCTGCGCGTGGCGCTGCGCCAACGCGGCTCGGCCGGGCACGGCGGCCTCTATCGAGCCGGAGATGTCGAGATCGACCTCGACAAGCGGCTGGTCAAGAAGGCGGGCGACGTGGTCAAGCTGTCGCCGCGAGAGTACGAGGTCCTGGCCCGCCTGGCCCAGGGACAGGGCAAGGTCTTGACCCACAAGGAACTGCTGGTCTCGGTGTGGGGGCCGGCCCACATGCATGACACCCAGTACCTGCGGGTCTTCGTCGGCCAGGTCCGCCAGAAGCTGGAGGCCGATCCCGCCCACCCCCGGATCATCCTCACCGAGGCCGGCATCGGCTACCGGTTCATGGGCGAATAGCCGTTCGTCGAAGGCTGGAGCGCCGCTCGCCCGCCGCTCCAGATGCGGATCATGACCGCAGCGGTCCGAGCTAGAGCATTTCCCGACCTGACTGCGTCAGGCCGCGAGCTCTAATCTTCTGTTTTGACGCATTTTTCTTCACGCGAACCGGAACCACTTCGCTGGAAAAATGCTCTAGGGCGCAGGATTTGAGACGTCCTGGCGTCGCCACCGGGCGGGTGTCGTGTCGAGCACCGCGCGGAAGGCGCGTGGCATGTGGGCTTGGTCGCAGAAGCCGCTGGCCAAGGCGATCTCGCACAATGGACAGCGGGTCCGGCGCACAAGGGTCTTGGCGTATTCCAGGCGACTTGGCATCACGTACTCTCGCGGCCCCACGCCGAAGCTGGCCCGGAAGCGACGCGAAAAATGCCCGACGCTGAGGCCGGTTAGTCCCGCCAGGGCTCGATTGCTGATCGGCCTGCCAAGCTGGGCGCCTACATGACGCAGGACCTTGCGTTCCTGCCAAGGCGAAAGCCCTGCCATGCCCGCTCCCAGCGCCTTTGCTGGCGGCTGGCTGGCTGGCCCATGGAGGCGTGGGGCCTGGCCGAGCGAGGCGCGCGCCGGTCGTGGGTTGGCGCCGATCGCGGCATCGGCGCGGCTCAGCACGGTGAGCCGCTCGGCGGCGGAGTAGGAAGCGGACAGCATCACATCCGTGCGCCCATGGTCGGGCGTGAAGCCCAGACGGGCTTCGAGGCGCGTGTGGCCGTGGATGCCGCCGGCCGTTGCGGTCAGGGTCTCGATCCGCTCGAGCGCGCCGAGCGGGATGGCGTTGACGTCGCTCTGTTCCAATCTGGTCATCTGGGTCGGCAGGTTGGGCAGGCGACGCCCGTCGACCAGCACCAGGGTTCTCTGCAGGCCGACGCCGCGCAGGTCGATCGCCGAGTTTGGCGCGCCGGTGTTGTTCACCATCTGACCCGGCGAAAACACCCGGCCGTTGGCCGGCAGCCGCTCGCGCAGGTACTGGTCGACATTGTCCTGCGCCGCGACCGCCAGTTCGCGCGGTCCCGCGACCGTGTACGGTTGAATGTCATTCTGGGTGCGCCGGATGTGGGCGTTCTGGCTGCGTCGGCCAAGCACCAGCACTTCCGAGATCGCGCCGTCGCCCGGGTCTGCGATGTCTCGCCTGGGCAGTTCGAAAAGCACGAAGACGCCGTCGGCGGCGCCCCGGTAGCCGACGCCAGACCCCTTGAGCAGGAGCGCGACCGCCTGTTCGGTGGAGAGCCGCCCCTTGACGGCCGGGGCTCGCCGGCCTCGGACCAGATCCGCCGAGTAGAGGATATCCGAGCGGTTCTCGCGCGCCACCTTCAGGTTGGATCGGCCATCACGGGCCGGTCTCAAGGTGGGCGCCCACCTTGGCAAAATGCGCGGTTGAGGGATTTCAGCGCCCTAACTCGTCCGCGTGGAATTGGCCCCCCCCCAGCGACTACGAGCGCCTTGGCATGACATTGTGCGACGCTGGGCTTTGCCGCGTCAAAGATCTATGGGTGCTCGATGAACTCGCTCGCCGATCTCCAGAACCCGGGCTGGCGCGAAGCCGATCGCCTCGCGGCGCTCGCCAGCTACGCGATCATGGACACCCCCGCCGAGGGGGAGTTCGATGACTTGATCAAGGTCGCGGCTCAGATCTGCGATGTCCCTATGGCCTTGATCAGCCTGGTCGATGATCGCCGCCAGTGGTTCAAGTCGGCCATCGGGCTCGACGCCGCCGAGATCCCCCGTGAGGTCGCCTTCTGCGCCCACGCCATCGAACAGCGTGAGGTGTTCGTCGTTGAAGACGCCACGTCAGATCAGCGGTTCGCCAACAACCCCTTGGTGACCGGCGCGCCCAACCTGCGCTTCTATGCCGGCGCGCCCCTGGAGACGCCCGAGGGCCTGCCGTTGGGCACGCTCTGCGTTCTGGACGACCAGCCGCGCCAGCTCGACGACAAGCAGATTTTCGCCCTGAAAACCCTGGCGCGCCAAGTCATGGCCCAATTGGAACTGCGCAAGGCGCTGGCCCAGAAGCGGTTGAGCGACGAACGTCACAGGCAGATCCTGGAAAGCGCGCTCGACTACGGCATCATCACCATGGACCTCCAGGGCTGGGTAACGAGCTGGAACGCCGGCGCCGCCAACATTCTCGGTTGGAGCGAAGAGGAGATGTGCGGGCGGCCGTGCGATGACTTCTTCACGCCCGAGGACCGCGCGGCGCATGTCCCCGAGCGCGAGATGGGCGACGCGCTAGCCCATGGTCGAGGGTCCGACGAGCGTTGGCACCTGCGCAAGGACGGCTCGAGGTTCTGGGCCAGCGGCGAAATGATGCCGCTGCGCGGAGACGCGGACGTCGCCGTTGGATTTCTCAAGATCCTGCGGGACCGGACAGAATACCGCTTGGCCCAGGAGGCGTTGAAAATCAGCGAGACCTCCGCCGAACACGATCGCCAAATGTTGACCCGTGAGCTTGAGCATCGCGTCAAGAACACGCTTTCGCTGGTACAGGCCATCGTTCGCCAATCCTTGCGCACCGTAACAACGCCGCTCGAAGCCCAGCGCACAATCGAGGACCGGCTGGTGTCGCTGGGCCGCGCGCACAACATCCTGACCAGCAGCAATTGGGCGGCCGCGCCGATCTCCGCGATCGTGGAGGCCGCGACCTGCGTGCATGACTCGGCGGAGGGGCAAATCCATGCAGGGGGCCCCGACATGCTCATCTCGGCGCGGGCTGCGGTGGGGCTTTCGATGGCGCTCCACGAGCTTTGCACCAATGCGGCCAAGTACGGGGCGCTGTCCACCGCGACGGGATATGTCGATATTGTTTGGTCGATCATGGGCGAGGGGACGGAGGCGCAGTTCGTTCTGAAATGGAAGGAGCACGGCGGGCCGCCCGTTCAGGCGCCGACCCGACGCGGCTTTGGTTCGCGGCTGATCGAGACAAGCATCTCTGGCGCCGCGTCCGTCGGCAACACGACACGTTTTGAACCTGATGGCTTGGCTTGGGTGACGACCTCTCGGCTGGCCGCGATCCAGGAGTAGTCCGCGCCATGAAGCGCCACGACGGCAGCGAGCCATTAACCTTGAGACGTTAGGCTCCGGGTCATGCAGAGCACCAGCGGCCCCGGTTTCAGCGACCAGCGCGGCTATCCGCGCAGTCCCACGACGCGGAAGGTTTACCTTGCCGACGGCAAGGCGGCTTGGAAGTGCAATCTCATCGACGTGGCGGCAGGCGGCGCCCGGGTAGCGCTGGCGAGCGGCGTGCCCAGCCAGGATGGGCTGTTCATGGTGGATCCCGGCACGCGCCTGGCCCATCTGACGCGGCAGGTCTGGCGGTCGGACCGCGAGATCGGTCTGCAGTTCATCGAGAGCACTGGTTTTCGCCCGCCCCTGGGCGGTCCGATGGGCGCGGTCGGGGTCATCGACGGGTTTATCCGGCAGCTCACGCGAGCCGGCAAGCTGCAGCGGGCGGGCGACTAGAGCATTTCCCGACCTGACTGCGTCAGGCCGTGAGCTCTAATTTTCTGTTTTGACGCATTTTTCTTCACGCGAACCGAAACCATTTCGCTCGAAAAATGCTCTAAAGGCCCTTTGGGGACGAGGCGGCGAGGCCCAGGCGCTGAAATGTCCGGGCGTGGACGATCAATGGCCGCCCCGGCGTCGATCGGACGGCGATCGCCGACACCATGAACACCGTATGGGTTCCGGTCTCGATCCTGTGGTCGATGACGCAGGCCGTCGTCGACAGCCCGCTCTGGTAGGCGGGCGCCGCGTCGGGCGTGAGGTCCCAGCGGCCCGGCTCGAACCGCTCCTGGCTCAGGCCTGGCGTCGAGAAGCGCAGGGCCTCGGCCTCGTCGTCTTCCGCCAGCACCGCCACGCCGCAGCGTCTCGCCCGGAGCAGGGCGTCGTGGCTGGAGGCTTGCTTGCGCACGCAGAACAGAAAGCGCGGCGGATCGACCGACAGGCCGGTGATCGAGCTGACCAACAGGCCGCGCGGGGCGCTTCCATCCCAGCACGAGACGATCGCCACGCCGCTGGCCAGTTGGGCCAAGGCGTCCTTGAACGCCGCCGGATCGACCGGCGGGGCATGGAGGTCATAGGGCGGTTCCGTGCGGGACGAAGCGTCCACCGGCCAAGCGTGACTTGTCCAAGCGGCGTCGCCCAGCCAGCGCGGATCCGCGTCGAACGCCATCGTCCTAGCCCGCCGCGGCGGCCGGCTGGGCGTCACGCTCGGCGACCAGCCCGCGGACCAGAGGGATCAGGTCGCGGCCATAGGCGACGGCGTCGTTCAGAGGATCGAAGCCGCGGATCAGGAAGGTGGTGACCCCCAGGTCGTAATAGTCGAGCAGGGCCTCGGCCACTTGCTCGGGCGTTCCGACCAGGCCGGTGGAGTTGCCGGCCGCGCCTGTGACGGCGGCGACTCCGGTCCACAGGCGCTTGTCCAGGCGCGTGCCCTGCTTGGCGGCGTCGAGCAGGCGTTGGGAGCCGGCGTTGGGCGGCGTATGGCCCGAGGTTGGCAGGCCGGCCTTTTCGCGCAGGGCCTTGGCCTGGGCGGCGATGTCGTCGGCCTTGGCCCAGGCGGCCTCTTCCGTCTCGGCGATCACCGGGCGCAGCGACAGCGAGAACTTCACCTGGCGGCCATGCTTGGCGGCGGCGTGGCGCACGCGGGCGATGGTCTCGGCGACCTGGGCTTGCGTTTCGCCCCACAGGGCGAAGATGTCGGCGTGCTTGCCGGCCACCGGGATGGCGGCGTCCGACGAGCCGCCGAAATAGACCGGGATGTGCGGCTTTTGCAGCGGCTTCACCGCGCCGAACGCCTGGACGACATTGTAGTAGCCGCCCTTGTAGTCGAACGGCTTTTCGCTGGTCCATTCCTGGCGGACGATGTCGAGATATTCGCTGGTGCGGGCGTAGCGCTCGTCCTTGGTCAGGTGGTCGCCGTCCTTGGCCAGCTCGTCGTCCGAGCCACCGGTGATGATGTGCACGGCGACGCGACCGCCGGTGAACTGGTCCAGGGTGGCCAGCTGGCGGGCGGCGACGGTGGGGGCGGTGAAACCGGGGCGGTGGGCGATCATGAAGCCCAGGCGCTTGGTGACCGAGGCGACGTGGGCGACGACCAGCTGGCTTTCCGGCGAGGTGGAACCGAAGGCGACCAGGGCGCGGTCAAAGCCGCCTTCGTCATGGGCGCGGGCGACGGCCTCGACATAGTCGCGGTCGATGACCGGGCCGCTGGCCGGGTGGATCTCGGACTGATGCTGGGTGCCGATATAGCCGATGAATTCGACGGGCATGGGGAGGCTCCGGTTTTGTGTGGTGAAACTGTAGGGAAGGGCGTGGGCTAGAAAAGCGAGGCTTTCTCAAGGGTTGGATCAGGGGTGCTCATCAGGCGGCGACCTTGGCGGCGGCTTCGCGCTGCAGGGCGCGCTTGACCGACGGGCGGGCCAGGGCGCGGGCGGCCTTGGCGCTCCAGGCGGGATAGGCGGACGTGTCGATCGACCGCCGCTGGGCCCAGCGCCAGATCACCAGGGCGTAGGCGTCGACGGCGCTGAAGCTGTCGCCCAGCAGCCACGGGCCGGGGCCCTGGGCCAGACGCTCGATGTCGCTCAGGGTGCGGTGGAAGCGGGCCTCGCCGGGGGTGGCCAGGGCGGCCTTGACGGTCTCGTCGTCGGCGAAGCGCTCGGGGCGGGTCGTCTGGGCAAAGGCGACGTGCACGGTGCTGGCGAACCAGCTCATCACCTCATAGGCGTGGGCCAGTTTCAGCGGGTCGGCCAGGGGCAGCAGCTCGCTGTGGGGATAGGCCTGGGCCAGGTAGGTGAGGATGGCCAGCACTTCGGTGACCGGCTCGCCATCGACCGCTAAGGTCGGCACCCGGCCGCGCGGATTGACCCTCAGATAGGCCGGCTGGCGCTGTTCGCCGGTCGCCAGATCGACGCGATGGGCGTGATAGGCGACGCCGATCTCCTCTAGCGCGATCAGCGGCGCGAAGGCCGAGGAGCCAGGGGCGAAATAGAGCTTGAGGGAGGTCTTGGAGGGCATGGGGTCTCGGCCTCAGATCACGAAGAAGCCGTGCGAGCCGTCGCGGGCCAGCTGATCGACCAGGCCATATTCCCAGTCGAGATAGGCCTGCATGGCTTCGAGAGCATGATCGGCGCCCTCATAAGGGCGCTTGTAGACGTCCTCCGGATCCGAGGCGGCGCGCACCAGGCCGGTGTCGAGGCGGCGGCCAGAGGCGGCCCAGGCCTGGGTTCCGCCCTCCAGCACCCGCACCGGGCGGTCGGAGATCTCCTCGACCTCGGCCGCCGCCAGGGTCGCCAGGCGGCCGTCGGGCGAGGTCAGGACGATGGGCAGGCCCTCCGGGATACGCTCGAAGGCCTCGGCCAGCCGGGCGCGGATGGCGAACCAGGCGCCAGGCACGTGGCCCTTGCGATGCAGGGGGCTAGGCGCGAGGTCCAGCACCACGACAGCGGCGTCGCCCAGCGCCACGGCCAGGTCGTCGGGGCTGAGGGTCTCGACGATCGGCAGGGTCGGCGAGGTCGGCGCCCAAACTCCGGTCTCCAGCGCGCCGTCGAAACCGCCGTCCAGCACATAGACGTCCCAGCCCAGCTGCGAGAGCCAGGAAGCGCTCATGTCGGCGCGGGGGCCCAGGTCGTCGGCCAGCACGATGCGGGCGCCTCGGACGGGCGCGAAGACGTCGGTCTCCTGCACCAGCTGACCGCCTGGCGCGCTGCGGAAGCCGGGCAGGTGGCCTGCGGCATATTCCTCGGGCGTGCGGACGTCGAAGCGGTAAAGGGTGCGCTTGCGTTCGGTGGCCAAATCGATCAGCCCCTCGGCGTCGATGCGGCGCACGCCGGCCCGGTAGGCGACGTCGCGGGCCTTGGCGCGGGCCTCGTCCAGGGTCTGATCAGTGACGGGCGGGAACTTGCGGCTCTGGCCGTGCTCCAGGGTCTGCTGGGCCAGGGTCCAGCCGATGGTGCCGTTGCGCAGGGCGAAGACCGGGTTGGGCACGCCGGCATTGACCAGCGACTGGGCGCCGATCAGGCTGCGGGTGCGGCCCGCGCAATTGACGATGATGGTGGTGGCGGGATCCGGCGCGATCTGCCGGGCGCGCAGCACCAGCTCGGCGCCCGGCGTGCTGATTCCGCCGGGGATGCTCATGGTGGCGTATTCCTCGAAGCGGCGGCTATCGAGAATCACGTGGTCGGCCTTGGCGTCGATCAGCTTCTGGACGTCGGGGGCGGGAAGGGACGGGGTGTGCCGCCGGGCCTCGACCAGTTCGCCGAACGCCTTGCTGTAGGAATTGACGTCCTGGAACAGCTCGTAGCCGGCCGCCTTCCAGCCTTCGAGCCCACCGGCCAGCGCGCGAACCTGGGTGTAGCCCAGCGCCGCCAGTCGCTTGCCAGCCGGCGAGACCAGGCCTTCGCCATTGTCGTAGAGGACGATCTTGGTGTCCTTCCTCGGCACGCGGTCGAGGATCTCCAGCTCCAGCCGGCTCAAGGGCAGCTGCGAGGCGAACAGCGGATGGCTGCGGGCGAAGGGGTCTTCCTCGCGCAGGTCCAGCAGGGCGATCTCGCGGCGGGCGATCCAGTCCTGGCGGACCTCGCGCGGGGTGACGGTGGGCAGGGTCATGACGCGGCCTCGGTCAGCAGCTTGGAGCGGTCCCAGAGGTTGGGCAGGGTGTCGTTGGCGTAGCCGGAGACGAACCGCTTGGGTCGCCCGTCGGTGTCGTAGGTGGCGCGCTGCACGGCGCCGATATTGGCCCCATAGACGTGGATGCTGATCGACACCCGGTCGTCAAAGGCGTTGGTCACCTGGTGGACGTCGCCCACCTTCGGCGACACGGCCTCGACCTCGCCGCGCCCCAGGCGGTGGACCGGTCCGGTCGACGCGAAGGCCCCGCCCCGGTGCTCAAAGCGCTGCGACAGCTCGGCCCCGCGCAGCACCCCGACCAGGCCCCAGACGGTGTGGTCGTGGACCGGCGTGGCCTGGCCCGGACCCCAGACGAAGCTGACCACGCTGAACCGCTCGCGGCTGTCGCAATGCAGCAGATACTGCTGGTAGCGGGCCGGGTGCGGCTGCGCATAGGCGCCGGGCAGCCAGTCGTCGCGAGCGATCAGCCCCGCCAGCAGCCGTCCGCCCCCGGCGACGATCAGCTTTTCGTCCGTGGTCTGATCGACCAGTGTTCCCAGGGCGCCGATGAAGTCAGCAAGACGGTGCAGGCGGGGCGCGCTCATCGGATCACAGCGCGTATTTCAGCGTGACCAGGAAGGTCTGCGGGTCGGGATAGTTCTTATAGAAGACGCCCGTCGAGGGCGTGTAGGTGACACTGACCGGCTCGTCGGTATCGAGCAGGTTGCGGCCCGACAGCTGCAGGCTCCAGCGCGGGTCGGGCGACTGCCAGGTCACCGTGCCGTTCAGGAAGGTCTGGGCCGGGGCCTCGTCCTGGGGGCGCTGCAGGGCGCTGAAATAGGTCTTGGTCTGGTACTGGGCGTTGAGGCCCACACGGATGCTGCCGGGAATCGAGCCCAAGGCTTTTGGCGGCACGTCATAGGTCAGGCCGCCCGAAAGGCTCCAGCGCGGCGAGTTCAGCAGGCGGTGACCATCGGCGTTGACGCCCAGGCCGCCGGCGTTCTTGTAGGTGTCATAGACCCCGAACAGGTAGCCGGCCGAGGCCTGGACCCCGAGGCGCTCGGTGACCCGGACGTCGCTTTCCAGCTCGACGCCATAGGTGTGGGCCTTGCCAGCGTTGCCGCGCACCGAATTGCCTGGATAGGCCGGATCGCTGTAGCTGACCTGCAAGTCCTTGTAGTCGTTATAGAACACCGCGAGGTTGACCCGCGCGCGGTGTTCGAACAACTGGGTCTTCAGCCCGGTCTCGTAGGTGTTGACGTTCTCCGGGGCGAAGGGCCGGCTGGCCAGGTCCAGGCGGGTGGCGCGGTTGTCGAAACCGCCCGACTTGAAGCCCTTGGAATAGGTCACGTACTGCAGGACGTCTGGCGTCCACTGGAACTGGGCCGACAGCTTGGGCGTCACGGCCGAGAAGATCTTGTTGGCCTGACCGGCGATCGACTGGCCCGTCACCTGGCCGGCCAGGTTCAGCACCTGGTTGTCGAAGGTGAATTGCTTTTCCTCATTGGTCCAGCGCAGGCCGCCGGTGAGGCTGAGGCGGTCGCTCAGGGCGTAGGTCGCCTCGCCGAAGATCGCATAGGCGTCGGTGTTGGTGATGTTGTGGGCGCGGGCGAAGTTGTAATTGCCTGGGGTGACCACCGGGTCGGTCGGCAGGGCGTTGCGGCGGCTATAGCCATCGCGCTGCACGAAGAACCGCTCATGCAGATAAAAAAGCCCGCTGGTGAAGGTTAGCTTGCCGTAGTCGCCGTTCAGCTGGAGTTCCTGGGTGGCGTACTGGTCGTTGTAGTGGATCAGGTTCTTCTGGATCAGCGCTGCCTGGCCGTCATTATCATAGGCGACGGGATTGAGGTTGAAGCCGCCGTAGGAACTGATCGACTTCAGTTTCAGGTGGTCATTGATCTCGTACTGCACCCGCAGGGCGCCGCTGATCTGGTCCAGGTCCTGCTTGGGCTCGACCTCGGAATAGGAACGGTCGTTGCGGAACAGGGTCGGCTGGACGACCGGCACATAGCTGCGGGTGTCGCTGCGGTCGCGGGTGGCGTTGACCGTCAGCTGCACGTCCAGCCGGTCAGTGGGCGTCCACCGCAGCTTGGCGCGGTAGGCGTCCAGCTTGATGCGGTTGACGTCGTGATTGAGGGTCGGGTCGAAGGTGACGCCGTCGCGTTCGTGATGGATATAGGACAGGCTGCCAGCCAGCTTGCCGGCCACCAGCGGGCCCTCGATCAGGGCGCGCACATCGACCGCGCCGTAGTTGCCCAGGCCGACATCGGCCTTGGCGCGGAAGGCGTCGCCGGGGTCGCGGGTGATGACCCGCAGGGCGCCGGCGCTGGAATTGCGGCCGTACAGCGTGCCTTGCGGGCCGCGCAGCACCTCGATCCGCTCCAGGTCGTTGAACTCGATCATCGAGCCGATCTGGCGCGGGATGTAGACGTCGTCGACATAGACCGCCAGCACCGGCTCCTGGATCGGATCGCTCTCGCCCACCCCGCGCAGGGCGTAGGTCTGGGTGGTGTGGCTGATGGTGACGCGGCTGATGCTGAAATTGGGGATCTGGCCCGACAGGTCGCGGATATTGTCGATCTTGCGGTCGGCCAGCACCTGCGGGCTGAAGGCCGTGATGGCGATGGCGGTCTTCTGCAGGTCGGTGGCCCGCCGTTCGGCGGTGACCACCACCTGTTCCACGGCGATGGCGGCGTCGGCGTCGACGCCAACCAGGGCAGGGGCCGGCGCGGCGGGCGTCGCGGCCTGGGCGGCGGTGGTCAAGGCCAGGGCCGAAACCCCGGCCAGAAAGTAGAGCGAAGTCGAGTGTAGCGACATGATTATCCCCGTTATTGTTAAGCGGGATATGCCGTGACGAACAGTAACGCCTCAATGCATATAAAATCTATCTATCCGCAGCTTAGCTCATATCGTGAAAACGAATATGACCTATGACTATTCTCAAGCATCGGGAAGGGCGTTGTTCAAGCGATCATCCCAGAGCGGACGCACGTCGATCTTTCCGGGAATGAGGCCAGCGGTCGCGAAGGCGTCGACGACACCTTGTTGCGAGGCGATGGCGGCGTCGGTGATCTTGTGGAGGCGGAACGGGCTGCTGCGTTCCTGGAAGTCGCGCAGATAGAGGGCGGGCGGCACGCCGGTGGCGGCCCCGCGAACCCGGGCCCAGCGTGGGCCATCGGCGTTGATCCAGTCGGCGATCTTGGCGTAGCGCCGCAGATAGTCGCCCAAGGCCTGGCGCTTGAGGTCGTCGTCCAGGGCCGATTTGGCGGCGGCGACCAGATAATTGCCCGACAAGATGCCCAGCGCCGTGCGCAACACCCGCGCCCCGGCCTGCCGGGCCTGCTGGACCATGACGCCATAGATCACCCAGGCGTCGATCGCGCCGCTGGAGAAGGCGGCCAGACCGTCCTGCGGCGACAGGGCCACGGGCTTGATGTCGGTCCATTTCAGGCCGGCTTCCTCGAGCAAGCGCAAGAGGATGTAGTGCGAGGTGGTGGCCTTCACATAGCCAATGCGCTGGCCCTTCAGGTCGGCGAAGGCCTGGGCCTTGCTGCCTGAGGGCACCAGCACGACCTGGTTGTTCACGTCGCCCTGCAGCACAGCGACGATGCGGACCTGATTGCCGGGCGCGCCAGCGATGAAGATCGGCGGGATCTCGCTCATGCCGCCGATGTCGAGCGCCCCGGCGTTGATTGCCTCGGCGATCAGGTTGCCGCTGGCGAACTCGGAGCGGGCGATCTTGTAGGGCGCATCGGCGACGCCGGCCTCCTTGAAGAAGGCCTCCGGATTGCCGCGATAGGTGGCGGCGCGCAGGGTCAGGTCGCTTAGCGACCGGGGGCCGGCCGGCTTGGCGGGTGAGCAGGCGGCGAGCGTGGAGAGGCCGGCGGCGGCCAAACCAGCGACGGCCAAACCAGCGACGGGGAGGCCGCCCGCCAACAGGTGACGACGGGAAAGGATCATCAGTCGAACAGGTCCGGTTCTTCTTCGGTGATCACGTCCCAATAGGGCTGGAAGGCCCAAAGGCCCCCGGCCTCGCTGCCGACCTGGCCGGCGGTGTGACGGGCGACCTCGGGCGACATGGGCTTGGTCTGGCCGGCGGCCTCGGCCAGCAGCTGGGTCTGGCAGGCGTTTTCCAGAGCCAGATAGCGCCAGACGGCGGCCTCGACCGACTGGCCGACGGTCAAAATGCCATGGTTCTGCAGGATCACCGCCTTGCGAGGACCCAGGGCGCGGGCGATCTTCTGGCCTTCGCTGGCGTCGAGCACCACGCCGGAAAATTCCTCGAACAGGGCGTGGTCGTCATAGAAGGCCGCCGAGTCCTGGGTCAGGGGATCGAGTAGTCGCCCGAGCGCCGACCAGGCCTTGCCGTATAGCGAGTGCGAATGGGCGGCGGCCACGACGTCGGGCCGAGCCTCGTGCAACTGGGAATGGATGGTGAAGGCGGCGCGGTTCAGCCGGGGCGGGACCTTGGCCGGCGGCTGGACGATTTCGCCGGCATGGCTGACCAGCATCAGGTCCGAGACCTTGATGCGCGAGAAGTGCACGCCGAACGGATTGACCCAGAAATGGTCGGTCAGTTCGGGGTCGCGGGCGGTGATGTGGCCCGCCCCGCCCATGTCGAAGCCCTGGCGGCCGAACAGCCGGTAAGAGGCGGCCAGGCGCTGCTTGCGATAGAGCCGCTCCTGCTCGTGGGTGGGCTGGACCGGCAGGATCTTGGAGCCGAACTCCGGCAGCACGGTCTCGATCTTGGCGGGGTGGGGACCCTCGGTCCGGAAGGCCCGGGCCGGGCTGACGGCGGTCATGACAATTGTCCTTCAGTAGCCGCGCGACAGGTCGACGACGTCGGCCAGGGGCGCGCCGGACCGGAAGCGGGCCAGGTTCTCGGCGAACCGGGTCGCCAGGTTGATGCGGGTGTCGGGAGTGTGGACCGAAGTGTGCGGCGACAGCCGGACCTTGGGATGGCTGTAGAAGGGATGGCCCTCGCCCAGCGGTTCGGGATGGGTGACATCCAGGCTGGCGCGGGCCACGCGGCCGTCGTCCAGCGCCGCCAGCAGGGCGTCGTCGTCGATCAGGGCGCCGCGGGCGATGTTGATCAGGTGCAGGCCCGGCTTGGCGGCGGCCAGCACGTCGCGACCTATCAGCTTGCGGGTCTCGGGCGTGGCCGGGGCGGCCAGCACCACATGGTCGCTGCGGGCGAACAGGGTCTTCAAGTCCGCCACCCGCTCGACGCCGGGGGTCGAGATTGGCTTGTCCGAGCGGCGGGTGGCGATGACGTTCAGGCCCAGGGCCTGGGCGCGCGGCGCCAGGGCCTCGCCGATCGCCCCGAAGCCGACGAGGCCCAGGGTGGCGCCCGAGATCAGCTTCAGCGGCTGGGGCGCCCAGCGCTCGGCCTTGTCGATCCAGATTTCCGGCAAGCGCTTGGCCTCGGCCAGGATGGCCGCCAGTGCGAACTCGGCAAGCGCGACGGCGGAAGAGCCGCGCGCCGAGGTGACCACCGGGCCGTCGAACAGCCAGTCGGGGTAGAAGTCGATGCCGACCGAGACCAGTTGCACCCACTCCACGTCGAACGGCCAGCCCTTGGGGGGCTCGGCGGGGAGGACGCCGCCGGCCTTGCGGAACGGCGCGGCGACCAGGACCTTGGCGTCGTTTGGCAAGGGCGCGTGCAGGCCGGGCGGCACGGCGATGATCTCGGCGTCGACGACATGCTGGGCGAAGATGCTGTTGAACAGCTCGGGCAGTTGGCTGGCGACGACCAGGCGGCTCATCGGCCCCCTCCAGCAAGAGAGGCCTGGTTGCTAGCGAAGGCCGCCTTGCCGGCGCTGGTCAGCACGACGTCGGACTGTGGGGTGTGGACCCGGCCGCACAGCACGTCGCGGTGATGGCGTTCGAGGTCGTTGTGGCGGGTCAGGCCCGGATTGCCGGTCAGCTTGAGGGCCTTCTCGACCACGGCGATGGCGTTCTCGGTGACGAGGTGCTTGACCAGCCCGGCCTCGACCCCGCCGACCTCGCCCCGTGCGGCCGTGTCGAGCAGCACGCGATTGGACAGCAGCAGGCCGTCGATATCGCCGACCGCCTCCTGGAAGCGCGGCAGGGTGGAGAGCGCCGCGCCCAGGTTGGCGGGCTTGCGGTTGGCCAGGAACGCGACCAGCCAGTCGCGGGCGGCGCGGGCCTGGGCGTCATAGATCGCGGCGGTCAGCACCGCCGACCAGGTCGCGAAACTGGCGGGATACTGCGACGGCGATCCGACCGGCTGCGGGTCCAGGGCGTGGTCGAGGGGCACGAGCACGTTCTCGAAGATCACGTCATGGCTGGCGCTGGCTCGCAGGCCCAGGTGATCCCAGGTCTCCTCGATGACCACGCCAGGCGTGTCGGTGCGGACCAGCCAGCCGCCGACCAGGGGATCCGCGTCGTCCGAGCGCGCCCAGACCACGAACCAGGTCAGGGCGGTGGAGCCGGTGGAATAGATCTTGCGGCCGCTGATCCGCCAGCCCTCGGGCGTGCGGCGAGCGATCGTACCGGGCAGGCCGCCGCGCGCCGGGGTGCCCAGGTCAGGCTCGACCCGCAGGGCGTTGATCAGGGCGCCCTTGTCGATGGCCTCGCCGATTACCCGCTGCTTGAGGTGCTCGGGCCAGCCGGAGCGGCCCTCGACCGAGGCGTGGAACAGGTACTGCATGACCAGAACCAGCGCCGTGGCCGGCTCGCCCCGGGCGACGGCTGAGACCACTTTCAGGGCGATGGGCAGGTCGGCCTCCAGGCCGCCCAGGCGGGCCGGAGCGGTCAGGGCCAGCAGGCCCGCGTCGCGCAGGGCCGCGAAATTGGCGAACGGGAAGCTGGCCTCGCGGTCGTGCTGGCCGGCGGTGGCGGCGAAGGCGGCGGTCAGGCCGGGCAGGATCGCGTCGAGGTCGGGCAGGCGCGGGGCCGGCTCCCGACGCAGGGCGGAAGCGGTCATAGCACCACCTCACCGGTCGGGAAGGCCACTAGGGCCGGAGCCGGCTGCGGAGCCGACGCATCGACGCCCAGGTGTCCCAGCAGTCGGCGACGAATGGCGTGGAAGCGGGCGTCGGACTGGCGCGGGCGCTCCAGGCCAATGCACTCTTCGGCGGCGATCCGGCCCTTGTCCAACACCAGCACCCGATCGGCCAGGGCGATGGCCTCATCGACATCGTGGGTGACCAGCAGCACCGACGGCCTGTGCTCGCGCCACAGCGTCAGCACCAGGTCATGCATCTTCAGTCGCGTCAGGGCGTCCAGCGAGGCGAACGGCTCGTCCAGCAACAGCAGGGCCGGCTCGCGGACGAGGGCGCGGGCCAGGGAGGCGCGCTGGGCCTCGCCCCCGGACAGCGTCGAGGGCCAGACGTCGAGGCGATGGCCAAGGCCGACCTCTGTCAGGGCGGCCTCGGCGCGAGCCCGGACACTTTGCTCATTGGGGGCGCCCTTCAGGCCCAGGGCGACGTTGCGCCAGACGCGCTTCCACGGCAGCAGGCGGGCGTCCTGGAACACCACGGCGCGGGCGGCGGGTGTGGTGACGTCCTGACCGCCGACCGGGTCGAGGCCGGCCAGGGTGCGCAGCAGGGTGGTCTTGCCCGAGCCGCTGGCCCCGAGCAGGGCGACGAACTCACCGGGGGCGATGGTTAGGTCCAGGCCGTCGATCACCACATTGTCGCCGAACCGGCGGGTGAAGCCTTTCAGGCGGACGGTAGGAGGCGTGGCGACATCGACGGGCGTGAACGTGCGGTTGCGAGCGCGAGGCTGGGCCATGGTCATTGCTCCACGAGGCTGGGACGCCACGCCAGCGCCTTGCGCTCCAGCGTGCGGACGAGGGCGTCGGCGGCGAGGCCGAGCAGGGCGTAGACGACCAGGCAGACGACGATGATGTCGGTGCGCATGAAGTCGCGGGCGTTGTTGATCAGGTGGCCCAGGCCCGCCTGGGCGTTGATCTGCTCGGCGATGACCAGCATGATCACGCTGATGCTCAGCGAATAGCGCAGGCCGATGAAGAACGACGGCAGGGCGCCGGGCAGGATGACCTCGAGGATCAGCGCCCGGCCGCGCAGGCCGAAACTGCGGGCCGCCTCGACCAGGCGCACATCGACGCCGCGGATGCCGGCGAACAGGTTCAGATAGAGCGGGAACACCGCCGCCGTGGCGATCAGGGCGATCTTCGGGGTCTCGCCGATCCCGAACCAGACGATGAACAGCGGGGTCAGGGCGACGACGGGCAGGGTGCGCTTGATCTGCATCAGCGGATCGACCAGCGTCTCGCCCCAGCGCGACAGGCCCGACACCAGGCCCAGGGTCACGGCGATGACCAGGGCGATGACCAGGCCAGTGGCGGCCCGCCCCAGCGAGACCGCCAGATTGCCCGGAAGCTCGCCCGAGACGGTCATCGACCAGAAGGTCTTGGCCACGATAGAGGGCGCCGCCAGGATAGGTTCGGGGATCACCCCGCCGCGCGAACCCGCTTCCCACAACAGCAGCAGCGCCACCGGCGACAGCCAGCGGGCGCTGGACCAGCGCGGCCAAACCCATGGCGACGCTTGAGAAATTCTAGGGGTGACCGCCAAAGACATTGAGGATGCGCTGTCCCGTGAACCGTTGCGGCGCGAGCGCCTTTGCCTCACAGAGAAAGGCGTTTAATCCCTACTGGATCAATAGACTTATCCTCAGGGGCCATATCAGAGTTTCTCATAGACCGCTCAGAAGGGGCGCTGCCGATGCCCACCAACCTGCCCACCGAATTGCTGCGCAGCTTCGTCGCGATCGTCGACTCCGGTTCGATGCTGAAGGCCACCGAGCGGGTGTTCGTCACCCAGTCGGCCCTCAGCCTGCAGATGAAGCGGCTGGAGGAGACGGTGCTGACCCCGCTGTTCCACCGCGACGGCCGCCGCCTGGTCCTCACGCCGGCGGGCCACGCCCTGCTGGTCCACGCTCGCGAGATTCTCGACCTCAATGACAAGGCCGTGGTGGCCCTGACCGGCGACGCTCTGATCGGGCCGGTGCGGGTGGGGTTGGTGCAGGACTTCGCCGAGACCCTGCTATCGGGCGTGCTGGCCCGCTTCACCCAGCTCAATCCCGAGGTTCAGCTCCACGTGCGGGTGGCCGGCTCGCCCGACCTGCTGGACCTGCTGAGCGGCGACCGGCTGGACGTGGTGCTGTGCATGGGCGCGCCGGACGACAACGCCGCTGTCCGGGTGGCGCCCATGGTCTGGCACGGCGATGCGGCGTTGCTTGAGCGACCGGTACTGCCTCTGGCGATCCTGGAGCCGCCGTGCCGGTTTCGCGACGCGGCCTTGGCGGCGCTGGAGCGCGACGGCCGGCCCTATCGCGTCGCCCTGGAGACACCCAGCCTGTCGGCCCTGCGCGCGGCGGTCGAGGCGGGTCTGGCCGTCACCTGCCGCACGGCGCTGTTTCGGCCGCGCACGCCGCCCATCGAGGCCGGCCTGCCCGCCGTGCCGCAGGTGGCCTATGTCCGCAGGGTCGGACCCGCGCCGCATCCGTCGATCGCCAGGCTGTCAGACCTGATGCACGCTGCGGCCCTGGAGCTCTGAGTCGTCACCCGCCCGGAACCTGACCGCTCCCGGCGCGACGTCGGCCCTAGCTCTCCCCCGTCAGCTCCCGCCGCGCCTTGTCCAGCTCCTCGGCATAGCGCCGCGTGGCATGGGCCTCGGACAGGATGCCGATCACCGCGTGGTCGGCGTCGACCACGGCCAGTTCGTCGGCCTGGGTGTGGTCGAAGGCGCGCATGACGTCCTTGATCGACTGGCCGGGCAGTAGGGCGGTGTCGGCATAGTCAGCCAGGGAGGCGACGGCCTGGTCGCCGTCGTCGGGGTTGGCATAGGCCAGGGCGGTGCGGATGATGCCGGCATAGGCGCCGGCCTCGTCGAGGATCACCACCCGCTTGGTCGAGCCCAGCGGATAGCGGCGGCGAAACTCGGCCAGGGTGGCGCTGGCGGCGATGGTCTTGGCGTCCTTGCGCATCATCCGACCAGCGGTCAGGGGCTGCATCCAGCTGACGTCGTGAGCGCTGCGGATGGTCTCGCCGCGCAGGTGCAGACGCCAGGTCGAGAACGAGTAGCCGAAGGTCTCGCGCACCAGGGCGCTGGCGATCAGCGAGGCCACCAGGGCGGCGGCGGCCACGGTGAAGTCGCCGGTCGCCTCCAGCACCAGGAACGACATGGTGAAGGGCCCGCCGACCACGGCCACGCCCAGGGCGCCAAGGCCGACCAGCGCCGCCACCGTCGGGTCCAGCGAGGGCAGCCAGGGCACGAACACCGTCAGGGCCGCGAAGACCTGGCCGATCAGCGTGCCCAGGAACAGCGAGGCGAAGAATAGCCCGCCCCGGAAGCCGAAGCTCAGCGACACCACCGAGGCCAGGGCCTTCATGATCAGCAACAGGACCAGCATCTTCAGGCCCAGGGCGGCGGTGAGGTTGACGTGCAGCGCGCCGTGGCCGGCCGACAGGATCTGCGGCGTGACCAGGGCCATGGCGGCCAGGGCCAGGCCGCCGACCGCCGGGCGGAAGGTCTTGGGGATCGGCGAGCGGGCCACCAGCTTGTCGGCCGAGGCCACCAGCCGCATCAGCGCGATGCCGGCGGCGGCGCAGACCACGCCCAGCAGGGCGTACAGGCCGTAGTCGAACCACGATTGCACGGCCGGGGTGGTGGTCTTCAGCAGATAGGGCAGGCCGCCCATCCGCCCCGCGACCAGGGTCGCGGCCAAGGTGGCGGCGACGACGGGCGCCAGGTTGGCGACGGTATAGGCGCCGATGACGATCTCGAAGGCGTAGAAGGCTCCGGTGAGCGGGGCGCCGAAGGCGGCGGCGATGGCCGCGCCGGCCCCGGCCCCGACCAGGGTGCGCATGTCGGCCCGGCGCAGGTTGAGCCTCTGGCCAACGAACGAGGCAATGGCCGCGCCCGCCTGGGCGTAGGCGGCCTCCAGCCCGACCGAGGCGCCCACGCCGTTCGACAGCATCGTCTGTCCGCAGATGAAGGCGCTGTCCTTGATCGATAGCCGCCCGCCGTGCAGGGCGTTGGCCTCCACCGGGTCAACGGCCGGGCGGGGTCGGTATTTCAGCCAGGCCCAGGTGGCGAGGCCCAACACCAGGCCGCCAAACGGCAGGGCCAGGGTCCGCCAAGGGGCGATGACGCTCTGGGCGCTGAGCCGCTCGTCGATATTGATCGCGAACAGCATGACCTGTAGGCCGTGAGCGACCCTGGCCTGCAGCACGGCCAGCGCCCCCGCCCCGGCCCCGATCAGGGTGGCCACCGCGATCAGCCACAACTCGCTGGACCGTATCCGTCGCCGCAGCCAGCTTAGCCCGCGCACGGAGGTGGAGGTCGGCAGCGAAAGCGGCATGGGGGTCCTGGGGGGGGGCGAGCAGCGCGGACATCTTAGGGGGGTTGCGCGGTTGGGAACAGGCCCATGGGCCTGTCCCCATCAGAGCGCGCGGCAAGCTCGTCGCGGGATCGGTCAGCGCATCCTGCGCGCCAGCGGCCGGACCGGCGGCGCGCTTTGATCGGCGAGCGAGGCCCACAGGTGCAGGGCGGCATAGGCCCGCCAAGGCCGCCAGGCCTCGGCCCGGGCCAGCAGCTGTTCCGCCGTCGGACGAACGCCGTCGGCGCCTGTCAGGGCGCGCATCAAGGCCACGTCGGCGGCGGGGAAGGCGTCTGGCTCGCGAAGCTGGCGCATGGCGATGTACTGCGCCGTCCATTCGCCGATGCCGGGCAGGGCGCGCAGCCGCTTGACCGTTTCCTCCAGGCCCGCAGTCGGCGACAGCAGATTGGGGTCCTCGACGATCGCCTGGGCCATGGCCGACAGGCAGCGGATGCGGGCGCCGGGCATCTTCATGCCGGACAGGTCGGCAGTCGCGAGCAGAGCGGCCGACGGGAAGGTGTGGGTCAGGCCGGGCTCGGCCCAGGGCGCGGCCAAGGGGGCGCCGTGGGCCGCCACCAGGTCTCCCGCCAGCTTTCGCGCGGCGACGACGGTGATCTGCTGACCGAGGATGGCGCGGACCGCCAGCTCGAACCCGTCCCAGGCCCCAGGCACCCGCAGGCCGGGCCGGGCGGCGACCATCGGGGCCAGGCCGGGATCCTGCGACAGCGCCTCGCCGATCCCCACCGGGTCGGCCGACAGGTCGAACACCCCGCGGACCCGCGCCAGGATGCGGGGCAGGGCCGAGGGCTTGGGAAACCGCACCGCCACGCTCAGCCGGTCGTCGCCGATCGGCCGCACGGCGATGGTCCCGGCGGCCCCGTCCAGGGCGATGGCCCGGCGATAGACGCCGTCGCGCACGATCTCGACCCCTGGGATGGCCCGCATCGCCAGGAAGGCCAGCATGGCGTCCCAGTCATAGGGCGGCCGATAGCGCAGGCTCAGGACGATGGCGTCATTGGCCGGTCCATGTCCTGGGGAAGAGGGCAGGGCCTTGCGACGGCGCAGGGCGGCGGGCGGACAGTCATAGAGCTGCTGGAAGGTCTCGTTGAAGCGGCGCACGCTGCCAAAGCCGGCGGCCAGGGCCACTTCGCCCATCGGCAGGTCGGTCTCGTGGATCAGCTGCTTGGCCAGCAGCACCCTCCGGGTCTGGGCCACGCCGACCGGCGTCGCGCCCAGGTGCTGCAGAAACAGCCGCCGCAGTTGCCGGCCGCCGACGCCGACCCGTCCGGCCAAGGTCTCGACGCCGGCCCCATCCTCACGGGGGGCGTCGAGCGCTCCAGCCTCGATCAGCGCCAGCGCGCGCGACACGGTGTTGGACGCCCCGTTCCACGCCCCCAACTGCGGCGAGGTCTCGGGCCGGCAGCGCAGGCAGGCGCGATAGCCGGCCTCCTGTGCCGAGGCGGCGGTGGCGTGGAAGCTGACGTTCTCGCGCTTGGGGCAACGGGCCGGGCACACCGGCCGGCAATAGACGCCCGTCGTCCGCACCGCCACGAACAGTCGGCCGTCGAAACCGGCGTCGCGGGTCTGGATGGCGCGGTAACAGGCGTCGGGGTCGAGATCCATGGCGACGATCATAGACCGTGGCGCCGCGCGGTCTCGCGGTTTTCGGACGAGGTCGTCAGGCGCTCGACCTGCCGCCCCGGTTGGGGGAGGACTGGCCGGCGGGCAAGACCCCCTCAGTCGCTTCGCGACAGCTCCCCCTGAGGAGCAGCACCTGCGCGGCCTAGACCCTCGCCCTCTGGGGGAGGTGGTCCGGAGGGCTTTAGGGGGTCTTGCACCGCGGAAAGAAAAAGGCCTCCCGGTTTGCGCCGGGAGGCCTTCGTCGTTCAGCGCTCGGCGCTCAGATCAGCGAATCCCCGGCACCTGCCGCGCGGCTTCCCGCTCGACCTTCTGCTGGTAGGCGAGATCCCCGTACTTGCCGTATTCCATCCGGGCGATGGTGCGCTCGTGAACCTCGTCCGGGCCGTCGGCCAGGCGCAGGGTGCGGATGCCGGCATAGGCCTTGGCCAGGCCGAAGTCGGTGGTGACCCCGCCGCCGCCGTGGGCCTGGATGGCGTCGTCGATGATCTTCAGGGCCAGGCGCGGGGCGGCGACCTTGATCATCGCGATCTCCAGACGCGCCGACTTGTTGCCGGCCTTGTCCATCATGTCGGCGGCCTTCAGGCACAGCAGGCGGCACATCTCGATATTGATGCGGGCCTCGGCGATGCGCTCTTCCCAGACCGACTGATCGGAGATGTACTTGCCGAACGCCTTGCGGCTCATCAGGCGCTTGCACATCTTCTCCAGCGCCACCTCGGCCGTGCCGATGGTGCGCATGCAGTGGTGGATGCGGCCGGGGCCAAGGCGCCCTTGCGCGATCTCGAAGCCGCGGCCCTCGCCCAGCAACAGGCCGTCGATGACCGGCACCCGCACGTTCTTGAGGATCACCTCGGCGTGGCCGTGCGGGGCGTCGTCATAGCCAAACACCGGCAGCATACGGACGATCTCGATGCCGGGGCTGTCCATCGGCACCAGGATCTGGCTCTGCTGCTGGTGGCGGCTGGCGTTGTCGGGGTCGGTCTTGCCCATGACGATCGCGACCTTGCAGCGCGGATCGCCGACGCCCGAGCTCCACCACTTGCGGCCGTTGATCACATAGTCGTCGCCGTCGCGCTCGATGCGGGTCTCGATATTGGTGGCGTCGGAGCTGGCGACTTCCGGCTCGGTCATCAGGAAGGCGCTGCGGATCTCGCCGTTCATCAGCGGGCGCAGCCAGCGCTCCTTCTGCTCCAGCGTGCCATAGCGCATCAGCACTTCCATATTGCCGGTGTCGGGCGCCGAGCAGTTGAACACCTCGGAGGCGAAACCGATCTTGCCCAGCTGTTCGGCGATCAGGCTGTATTCGAGGTTGGTCAGCTGGACGCCCTCGAACTGGAACGTGTCGTCCACATGCACCTGGCCGCTGTGGGGCGGCATGAAGAAGTTCCACAGGCCGGCGGCCTTGGCCTTGGCCTTCAGTTCCTCGACGACCTGCACCACCTTCCAGCGCTCGGCCCCGAGCACGTTCATCTCCGACTCATAGACCGGGACGGCCGGCTTGATGTGCTCGTCCATGAACGCGGTGACGCGGTCGAGGAAACCGCGCTGGGTGGCGGAGATTTCGAAATCCATGGCGTTCCCGATCCCGTTCTTATGGCCGTCAAACAGTTGTTTGAACGATTTCTAGCTTGAACGGAGGCCGACGGCAAGCGGAGTGGCGGCCAGGGTTGCTGATCGTCGCGCGGCCCCGCAAAGTCATGACCATGAACATCCAGATTCGTCCCCTCGAAGGCCGCTACGTTCGGCTGGAACCGATCACCCCCCAACTGCCTGGCGAACTGCGGTCCGAGCTGAAGGGGGCGATCGACTGCGATCCCGACAGCTGGGAGATCATGTCGACCAACGGCTGCGGCGAGGGCTTCGCCGACTGGTGGGGCGCGTTGAAGGGCGAGACCGAGCGCGGCGAGCGGATCGGCTTCGCCATCCGCCGGCTGAGCGACAACAAGGTGGTCGGCACATCGAGCTATCTGAACATCCGCAAGCTGCACAAGGGCCTGGAGGTCGGCTCGACCTTCCTGCATCCCGACGCCCGCTCGGGGCCGATCAATCCGGAGTCCAAGCGGCTGCTGCTGGGCCACGCCTTTGACGCCGGGGCGATCCGGGTGGAGTTCATGATCGACGTTCGCAATTCGCGCAGCCAGGCGGCGGTCGAGAAGCTGGGCGCCGACAAGGACGGTGTGCTGCGCAACCACAAGATCACCTGGACCGGCCACGTGCGCGACACCGCCGTGTTCTCGATCACCGACGCCGACTGGCCGGGGGTCAAGCAGCGGCTGGATTACCGGCTGCAGGAGAGTTTTGTTTAGGGGTTAAAGCGGCAGCACCAGCTCCGTCCGCGCTCCGGTCGCGGCGCCTTCGAACACCAGCGTCCCGCCGATCCGCTCCAGCCGGAAACGGATGTTCTTCAACCCGTGCCCTCCGCCGGTGGCGTGCGCCGCATCGGCGACAGCGCAGCCGTCGTCGGACAACACGACCCGCAGCGCGCTGACCTCCTCGCGGACCTCGACTGACAACCGCGTGGCGCGGGCGTGCTTGATGGTGTTGGTGACGATCTCGCGGATCGCCGAGATCAGGGTCTTGTAGAGGGCGTAGTCCAGCACCCGGCGCTCGACGCCCGTCAAGGTGATGGGCCACACCAAGGCGATGCCCGCCACCTTCAGCCGCTCGGCGGTTTCGTGGCGCAGATCGGCGAGGATCTGGTTCAGCTCGACCTGGTCGCCAGACAGGCCACTGAGGATGACGCGGATGTCGGCCATAGCGTCGCGGACGTCGCGTCGCACTTCGCGAACGTCCTCGCGGTGCAGGCTGGTCAGCAGGCGGGCGCTGACGTCGTCGTGCAGGTCGCGGGCGATCCGCTCACGCTCCTCCAGCACGCCGCGCGCATAGGAGTCGCGGGCGGCCTCGGCCTTGCCCATCAACAGGACCAGCTGGGCGACCAGCCGGGTGTCGGTGGCGGTGAACAGCCGCCGACCCTGGAACGGATAGCGCAGGGTGGTCGCCGCCTCGCCCGCTGCGGCCGGCACCACCAGGGCCAGCCCGTCCTCCAGCAAAGCCGGGGCGCTCGGCGAGAGGTCGCTGAAGCTGACCTCCAGGGGATCGAACATCCGTCGCAGCAGGGCGGTCCAGTCGGCGCGACGCTCGGCGGCGTCGGGCTTGAAGGCCACCGACGCGGCCAGTTCGAACAGGGCGTCATCGCTGATCGCCGCCCGTCCGGCCAACCGCTTCCACACCCAGGCCCGTAGCGGCAGATAGGCCAGCGCCACCACCACGATCGACACGCCCAGCGCCGCGCCGCCCTCGACATGCAGGGCCATGACGAGCAGGGCGTCCAGGGCCAGCAGGGCCAGGGCGGTCAGGGCGCCGATGACGATGCGATAGGCCCAGAGGTCGAGGTCGAACAGGCGGTAGCGCCCCACCGCCAGGGCCATGCCGCCATAGACGAAGATCAGCGGCACAAAGGCGAAGCCGTCGCTGGCCGCCGAGGGGCCGCCCAGCAGCTTGGGCGCGGCCATCATCACCACCAGCAGGCCAGAGCCGCACAGGGTGATCAGTCCGATCCAGCGCAGGGCCCCGCGATCCAGCGGCCGGTGCTCCACCCGCCGCCATTGCAGGGCCAGCAGGGCGGCCAGCACCGGCAGGTGCGCCAGCAGGCCGGCGTAATAGACGCTGGCCAGAAGCCACCCCAGTCCCCCGGCCAGGCCCCAGGCGATGGCGGCTAGGCCAGCCGGAACTAGCCAGAACGGTCGGGCCAACCGGGTCGGAAAGAACAGGAACTGCGCCACCGTCGCCGCCGAGCACAGGCTGCTGCCGATCAGGTTCAGGGCGTTCAGCGTCAACAGCAGGCGGCCGTCGGCGGTCAGTTCCTTGGCGTCGAACAGCGCGCCGCTGAAGGCCGTGACCAGGATGCCGAACGCGGCCACGGCCAGCATCCTGGGCGCCCAGTCGCGCGGCCGCAGGGCCCAGATCCACACCCCGACCACGAACACCGCCAGCCCGCCGCCCAGCAGCATCCAGACGTCGAGAGACAGGTCCGACAGCGCGCGGGGACGGGCCGACAGGCTCAGGGTCTGGACGCGGCCTTCGGCGGCATAGCGGGCCCGAACCGGTCCCTCGGCGATCATCGCGGTCAGCCGCGTGCGGTCGGCGTACCAGCGGGCGATCGCGGCCGGATCGCCGACCGGCGCATAGTCCTGCAGGAAGCCCTCGGCCCGATCGGTGACGACGCCCCTCGACCCGGTCAGGGTGATCGTCGCGCCGGGCGACAGCACGGCCAGCACCTGGCGGTCCGGTCCGATCAGGGCGACCTGGTCGCGGGCGGGGACCACCCTCAGGCCGGCGGCGGGCATCTGCAATGCGGACCAGACGACGAGCAGCGCCAGCAGCGCCGCCACATGACCCAGCAGCAGGATCCGGCTGGCCGGCGCCCGCACGCCGCGCACGGCGTTCGGCCGCGCGAGCCCCTGGGACGGAGACTTGGCCTGGGGGGCTGAGGTGTCGATCATGGGGTTAGGGTGAGCACGGGGACTGAACTCGAAGCCGACGGGGACTCCCGCCAGTTTCCACGTCACGGCGGCTTTGTCGAAGGAAAGCATGGCCTTGGCGTTCATCTGCGTCGATCCGGGCGTTCGGCGAGCGTCGCGGCGCCCCCGCGCGGCGCGGCCTGGAGCGGTCATCCCCCTGAAGAGGGGGTCGCGGCCCACGCCCCGATCTTCAACAACCACGGGCAGGAACGGCGTCGGGACGCCGTGGGGAGAATGTTTCAATGACCAAGTCCATCACCACGCCCTTGGCGGCGATACTCGCGGGCCTCGCCTTGGCCGCCGCCGCGCAGGGCTCGGCCCAAGCCCAGGCGCTGCAGGTCAGCCAGGCCGGCGACGCCCAGCTAAGCTGCGAGCAACTGCAGGCCGAGGTCGCCCGCATGGACCAGATGATGGGCGCCTCCAACACCGCCATCTCCGGCGCCGAGGGTCAGTCCCGCATGGCGCAGAGCGGCGCCGCCCTGGGCCTCAACGCCGCGATGCGCAGCGGAGCCCTGGCCCGCATGCCGGGCCTCGGAATGTTCGCCAACGCCGCGGTCAGCGCCGCCCGGGCCAGCGCCGAGGCCAAGGTCGCCCGCGAAGGCGAACAGATCGCCATCGCCCAGCAGCGCCGCGCGATCATGAACGGCGTCTATCAGGGCAAGGCTTGTGGGACCCAGGCCACGGTCACGACGGTCTCGACGCGGACCGTCCCGGCCGCCGCGCCGTCCAGCCTGAGCTTGAAGGGCGATGTCGGCTTGAAGGCTACCGCCTCGCCCAGCGCGGCCGTTGTGCGGGCCATGACCGCCGGAACCGCCGTCTATCCGACCGGCCAGCGCAACGGCGTGTGGATCGAGGTCGATGACGAGCAGGGCAATCGCGGTTGGATTTCCTCGGCGATGGCCGTCCAGCGCTAGCGGGACGTCTTTCGACGCAGGGAAATGCGCGGCGAACTTCGGTTCGCCGCGCTTTTTTGTGTTTGATGGGAGGTCCCCGTTCTTGGATCTTCCCCCCTTTAATTCTCTTCATCCCGACGAAAGTCGGGACCCAAGCGCTCTATCCGGATTGAGGCTTGCGAACGGGACAGCCGTGAACCCTTGAGCCGACTCGGCTTGGGTCCCGACTTGCGTCGGGATCAATGGAAGTGGGGGGAAGGTGCTAGGTGACGCCCAGTCGCCCGGCGGCCTGACGCGGCCGCCGTCAGTCCTTCAACAGAGCGTGGATCACCATCACGAAACACGCCACCAGCACCAGCAGGCCGGACAGATAGGCTAGTTCGTTCATGACCGGATTCCCCTGAGCGACGCCCCTCCGACATCGTCCCGGCAGGATGGGCGCGGTGGGGGCCGGCCTCTACCCCCCAAACAGGGGGCCGTCCGCCGTCTGGCGTCGCGGCGGCGATGGGTTAGGTTGGGGACGTGGAAGCTCAAGCTACCCTTGGCGGCGTCGCGTCGCTCTACGATCAGGTGCTCATCGTCGAGGACCTGCCCGACACCTGCGCCTGGCTGCGCGAGGTGGTGCTCCAGGCGTTCGGCGAAGTCGAGATCGTCACCGCCGCCACGCTCGCCGGCGCGCGCGGCCATGTCGCCGCCCTGGCGCGGCCGGGGCTGCGCTCGCTGGCCCTGGTCGATCTGGGCCTGCCGGACGGCTCCGGCGCCGACTTCATCCGCGAACTGTTGCGGGCGGCGCCGGGCGTCACCGTGGTGGTCGCCACCATCTATGACGACGACGACAACCTGATGCGAGCCATGGCGGCGGGCGCCCAGGGCTATCTGCTGAAGGACAGGGACGCCCACAGCCTGGTTGAGCGGCTGCGCGGCCTGGCGGTGGACGAGCCGCCGATCTCGCCGGCCATGGCCCGCAAGATCCTTGAGCACTTCCGGCTGCGCGCCGCCTTCATGACCGCCGACCAGGGCGAGGCCGTCGTCCTGACCCCGCGCGAGACCGACGTGCTGCGCCTGGTCGGCCGGGGCCTGACCGTCAACGAGGCCGCGGAGGTTCTGGGTCTCAGCCCCTCGACCCTGTCGGGCTATGTGAAGACCATCTATCGCCGGCTGGGCATCAATTCGCGGGCCGAGGCGGCGCTGGAGGCCGCGCGGCGTCAACTGACCTGACCCACGGCGGGCCGCGTCCAATGGTCACGGTTGACGGATAACGTCGATTTTTGAGGTTGAGATGGCGTTATCCAAGTTCTTGTAAAGAATTCGCCAAGCCTTCGTATGTATGTTGCGGTGCCATGACGGCTATTGCTTGCTTGAGAATTCTGGTCGCCATTGGGGACCCCGAGACGGGTCGCCCGACGCCGGCCCCCCAGGTGCAGGCCGCCGCGGACCTGTATCTGAAGCACTGCTGGAAGGCCCCACGCCGCTATGGCGCCGTGGCGCCCCTGGCCTTCGTGCTGGCCGACAGCCGGGCCGAGCGCCTGGATCCGGTCGAGATGCAGGCCCTCGCCGTCGAACTGGAAGCGGGCCTTTTCCCCCGCCAACCCCATTCCGAAAAGGGGGCGGGCCAGGTGTGCCTGCTGACCTTCGAGGGTGACGAGAGCGCCGTCCTGCAGTTCGCCAGCCTGTCCCAGGCCGCGCTGGCGGGGCTGATCGCCGGCCGCGGCTATGCCGGCCCGCCCGGCCACGTGCAGGTAATTACCGCCGAAGAGATCCGCGCCGTGCCCAGCGCCCCGGCCGCGACCGAGGCCGAGGTCGCCGCGACCGCCGGGCCGATCCCGCCCGCCTTTGGGGCGACCAGCCCCGCGCCCGCCGTCGAGAACGCCGCCAAGCCCCCGGCGCCCCCCATCGCTTCGGCCGTAAAGCCGCCGCCGCCCGCCGCCACCGGCTGGTGGGGGGTCTATCATCCGCCGTCGGAGTCCTTCGTCGGGGCCGCGATCGGCCTGCGTGTCGATCTGAACCGAGCGCGTCCCGCCGACGACGCCGCCCTGCTGGCCCGCGACCTGACCTGCCTGAACGACGCCCACGCCGCCTTCGCCCGCCTGTCCACCGGTCAGGGCGGTGACGAGGCGGCGGTGCTGTTCCTGCCCTTCAGCTTCTGGAACCTGACCAATCCCTCGTCGCTGGAAGCCTACAAGCGCCGGCTGTCGCGTTTCCCGTTGGCCATGCAGGGCCGTCTGGGGGCGACGATCTATGACACCCCGCGCGAGCCGTCGCTGGGCACGCTGGGCCAGATCAAGACCTTCCTGCAGTCGACCTTCAGCTTCATCGACCTGAACATCACCGAGCCCAACTTCCCCGTCGCCACCCTGCCGGGCGAGCTGGCCACCAGCATCACCCTGTCTCTGCTGGACGAAGAGCTGCGCGTGCGCATCGAGGCCATCGCCAAGTTCGCCGCGATCCAGGGCTCGTGCCGCGCCAAGGGCGTGCGCCAGGCGATCACCGGCCTGCGCGACGCAAAGGAGCTGGACGCCTGTCGCGCGGCGGGCCTGCGCTTCGTCTCCGGCCCCGCGATCACCGACCTGATGGCCAGCCCCGTTGGCGCCAGTCAAGCGCGCGACCTGCCACTGAAAGTCGCCTAGCCAAGCTTTTCGCGTCGCTCGCCGAGCGTTGATTTGTCAAACGCCGCAAATCACCCTGCAAGAGGGGTGGACAGCGGCGGGGCGACGACATGGCGATCGGCGGACATCGGTTTCGGGCATGGGCGATCTATGCCGGCGCGCTGCTCGCCTTGCTCGGCGGACCGGCCGGCGCGGCGGCCTCGTCCGTCACGCCCGAGGCCCGCACGGCCGCCCGGTTCGACGCCATCGTCCACGACCGCGCCAAGCTGCGACTGTTCCTGCGGGCCATGCCCAAGGGCGGCGACCTGCACAATCACCTGGCGGGCGCGATCTATGCTGAGGACTTCCTGGCCTGGGCGGCCGCCGACGGCCTGTGCGTCACCACCGGCTCCCTGCCGGCCATCGTCGCCGGCCCCTGCGACGCGCCGGGCAAGGCGGCGGCCCAGGGCCTGACCACCCGCGATCCGGCGCTGTACGGCCGGGCGATCAACGCCCTGTCGATGCGCAACTACCAACCCGGCGCGGACGGGGCCCTGCCCTCGGGCCACGACCAGTTCTTTTCGACCTTCGCCCGGTTCAGCGCCGTGACCGACGGCCACCTGCCGGCCATGCTGGCGGCGGTGCGCGAACAGGCCGCCGACGACCATGTCTCCTATGTCGAGACCTCGGTGAACCCGGTGGCCATGTACGCCTTCGTCAAGGGTTCGCGCGACCGGCCCTGGGACGGCGACTTTGCCAAGGCCCTGGCCGGCCTCGAGCCCGGCATCCCCGCCTTCACCGCCCGGACGCGCCGCGAAATGGACACCGCCGAAGCCGAGGCCGATCGCCAGCAGGGCTGCGCCGCCAAGCCCGTCCGGACGGGCCCCTGCGCCGTGGTGCTGGGCTATCAGGCGTTCGGCGTGCGGGTGCTGCCGCCGCCCGTCGTCTTCGCCCAGCTGGTGGCGGCCTTCGCCTTGGCCGACGTTGATCCGCGCTTCGTAGGGGTCAATATCGTCGCCCCTGAGGACGATCCGACGGCGCTGAGTGACTATGCCATGCATATGCGGATGCTGGCCTTCCTGCACGCCCGCTATCCGAAGGTGAAGCTGTCGCTGCACGCTGGCGAGCTGGCCCTGGGCCTAGTCCCGCCGCGCGACCTGCGTTTCCACATCCGCGACGCCGTCGAGGTGGCCGGCGCCAGCCGCATCGGCCACGGCGTGGATATCGTCCACGAGGACGGCGCCCAGGCCCTGCTGGACCGGATGGCCAACGACGGGATCGCCGTCGAGATCAACCTGACCAGCAACGACCTCATCCTGGGCGTCAAGGGCGCCGACCACCCGCTGACCCTCTATCGCCAGGCCGGGGTGCCGGTGGTGCTGTCGACCGACGACGAGGGCGTCTCGCGCATCGACATGACCAATGAATATCTGCGCGCCGCCGTCGAGCACGGCCTGCGCTATGCCGACCTCAAGGCCATGGCCCGCACCAGCCTGGATGTCGCCTTCCTGCCCGGAGAGCCCTTGCGGGGCTGGGCGGGCGGGCGGGCGCCCGCCTGCATCAAGGCGGGCAAGGCCTGCGACGCCTTCCTGGCCAAGAGCCCCAAGGCCGCCCTGCAGTGGAAGCTCGACCGCGATTTCGAGGCGTTCGAAAAAGCCCAATCATAAACCAATGCGTCAGTCAGTCGCGCATCCGGAGCACGACTTCGCTAACCGTTCCGGCGCACCGTCCCGCGCATGACAGCGATCGCATGCCTCAAGGTCTTCGTGGGCGACGAACTGCGGTTCGCCGACAATGACACCATGGCCGCCCTGGTCGGCAAGGTGGCCGGGGCCTATCTGGAGACCACCTGGCTGTGGCCGCGCCGCTATGGCCTGGTCGCGCCGTTTTCCTTCGTTCTGGCCGACCCCCGCGCCACCCAGCTGGACGCGCGTGAGCTGCAGGCCCTGGCGCGTGATCTGCAGTTCAAGCTGTTTGGGGAGAAGGGCGAGGGCGACATCGCCCTGCTGATGTTCGAGGGCGACCAGACCGACGTCATGAAGTTCGCCGGCATTGGCGGGGCGCAGCTCAAGGCCTTGCTGAACGGCGAGGACGACGGCTCGCTGGTTGGCCGGATCTGTCGCATCACCCCCACCGAGGTCAGTTCGGTCGTGCCCCAGGGCGGACCGGTGTGCGGAACGCCTCCGATGGAGGAACTGGCCGCCTTGGACCCGGTCGCCCAGGACGCGGGTCCCCCCGCCCGAACGGTGTATCGCGGCGTCTACCACACCGGCCGCGAGGTGTTCATTGGCAGCGGCGCCACCTGGCGCGCGGCCAATGTGCCGTCGGCCTTCGGCTTCACCGCCTCGCATGCCGACATCGACCATCCGGAGAATGACATCGCCACCCTGGGCGGCGTCGCGGCGGCGCTGGCGAGCGTGCCGGTCGGGGTGATGTTCTTCCCGATCAGCTTCTCCACCCTGGTCAAGCCCGGCGCCCGCGCCGCGTTGCTGCCGCACCTGGAGGCCCTGCCCCGCGCCTCGCGTGGGCGGCTGGCCGCCTCGATCTATGACACGCCCCGGGCGCCGTCCTTTTCGGCCCTGTCGCAGGCGCGGCGCTTCCTGGAGCCGTTCTTCTGCCGCCTGGACCTGAGGGTCACCGACCCCGCCTTCCAGGTCGACGAACTGCCCGTCGACCTGGCCAGCAGCGTCACCCTGGTGCTGCCGGCGGGCGAGGAAAAGGCCCGGCTGGCGGCGGTCACGCGCTTCATCCGCGAGGCCGACGCCTATCGCCGCAAGAAGGTCTGGCAAGGCCTCAACGACGTGCGCACCCGGCGCGAGCTGAACCACTGCCTCGACCTCGGCGCGCCGTTTCTGACCGGAGCGGCGGTCACCGACCTGCTGGAGGCCCCGGTGGGCGCCACCAGCCTGTCGTCGCTAAGCCTGCCGATGCACGAATGGTCGTCGGGTCCGGAGCAGAAGGCGGTGGTGACGGCGGCTTAGCGGCTTTACCCACCATCCGTCTTCCCGGCGAAGGCCGAGACCCAGATCCCCAGACGCCCAGGCTGAATCTGGGCCCCGGGCTTCGCCGGGGAGACGGAATTTGGGACCCTCCGAGCCCACTCCCGACCGCCGCCCGCAGCGCCGAGGCCGCGCCTTGAACCCTGGCGGGCGAGCTTGCTCTAACGTCCGACCGCGTCAAGGACTGCCCGAAGGGCCGCCGCGCCGCGGCCGGCCAAGCAGCCGGTCCTTGACTCGACCAGACGCCAGAGCTCCCCTCCACCAACGATTTAAGTTGGAGCCGAGTCCAGCCTGGCGGAAATCGCGGTTCGGGGATCTTTTAGTGGCCATACGAAAGACAACGATCGTCCTTGGTGCCGGATCGAGCGTGGGGTTCAAACTGCCAGCCGGACCAGCGCTTGGAGCCACCATCGCTGCGATGGTCACATTCATCTATGAGGAAGGCTACAAGCGCTCGAAGGGCGATGCGGGAATACACGACTACTTCGTGGCGCAGGGGAATAGCGAGGCGCAAAAACTGTGGGCTGCAGCCGCCAGGGTGGCGGAAGGTTTGCCATACTCGTTGTCGATAGACGATTTTCTATACAAGCACGGTCATGATCCTCAAATGATCAAAACGGGGAAGCTTGCCATCGCGCGCGCAATCCTCAATGCTGAACGTTCTTCAATTCTCAAGCACATTGAGGCACGTGAGCGACTCGTTCAAGATGCCGCCTTAGGAAGTGCAGGGGGAAGTTGGCTCAATCAACTGCTTATACTTCTGCAATCGAATTTGCAGAAGACACGCATTGCTGACGTATTTAACGGGTTGACTATAATAAATTTTAACTATGATAGGTGTGTTGAATATTACGTGTTCCACGCGATGCAGCGAGCATTCAGGATAGATAGTGACCAGGCGTCCAGCCTGATGAAAAATCTACACATCATACACCCTTACGGGAAAGTCGGAGCGCTCCCTTGGGAAGGCACGGCAATCCCTTTCGGTCAATCCATAGGAGGGATGGAGCTTGGCCGTATTTCGGAACAAATACTAACGTTCACCGAACAGTCTCATGACGAAGAAGATCTGCGCGAAATCCAGAAGGCGATACAGCAATGCGAGATGTTACTGTTTCTCGGATTCGCGTTCCATCCTCAAAACATGCAGTTGCTCGATGGCCCTGGGCCCCACCAATCGAAGCGGATATTCGGGACAGCGTTCCGCGAATCAGGCTTCACGCGTGACGTCTTCGTTAGCCGGGTGACGAGCCTTGTTGGCTTGGAGCGCATCGACGGGGTGGCCAATCTCTTCGACATGGACTGCGATACATTCATGAGTAACTTTGGCCTGGCGATACTCGCTTAGCCGCCATTTTCCTGGCTGGCTAAACGCCCGGGTTCCGGCTGCGGTCAACTGGACTTCCCAAAGGTAGATTTAGAGTTAGCCACAAGCTGTCGCCCCCTACCTTCGCCCAAACAACCGCTCGATATCCGCCAGCTTCAGTTCCACATAGGTCGGCCGCCCGTGGTTGCACTGGCCGGAGTGCGGCGTGGCCTCCATCTCGCGCAGCAGGGCGTTCATCTCCGCGCCATTGAGCCGCCGCCCGGCGCGGACGCTGCCGTGGCAGGCCATGGTGGAGCAGACCTCTTCCAGGCGCTCCTTGAGGGCCAGGGCCTGGCCGTTCTCGGCCAGGTCGTCGGCGATGTCGCGGACCAGGCCGGCGGCGTCGGTCTTGCCCAGCAGGGCGGGGGTCTCGCGGACCAGGACGGCGCCGGGGCCGAAGCTCTCGATCACCAGGCCCAGGGCCGCCAGCTCGTCGGCGCGAGCGACCACGCGTTCGGCCTCGGCGGGGTCCAGCTCCACCACCTCGGGCAGTAGCAGGGCCTGGCGGGCGACGCCGCCTGCGCTGAGTTCGCCCTTCATGCGCTCATAGACCAGGCGCTCGTGGGCGGCGTGCTGGTCGACGATGACCACGCCGTCGCGGGTCTGGGCGACGATATAGGTCTCGTGCACCTGGGCCCGGGCCGCGCCCAGCGGGAAATCGACGGGGTCGAAGGGCGCGGCTCGGCCGTCTCCGAAGCCGGGATAGGCCACATTGGGCGCGGCGTCATAGTCGCCATAGGCCGCGTCGCGCACCGCCTCGGCGACGCCGTAGCCGCCGCCATAGTCAGGGCTTGCCTCGACCCGCGCCGAGACGTCCGACAGTCCCGGCAAGTCCTGGGGCGAAGGCCGCGTCCAGCCGCCAGCCTGCCAGGCCGAGAAGCCGGCTGGCGACGAGCCGGGCTGGTAGTGTGGGTAGCCGCCTCCCGACAAGGACTGCGCCCGGAAGCCCTCCAGCGCGCTCGCTGCCGTGGTGGTCGAGGCCCGGTGTCCCGCCCCCGCCAGCGCATGGCGCAGCGCCCCGACGATCAGACCGCGCACCAGGGCCGGGTCGCGGAACCGCACCTCGGCCTTGGCCGGGTGGACATTGACGTCCACCTCCGAGGTGTCGAGGGAGATGTAGAGCGCCGCCGTCGGGTGGCGGTCCCTCGCGAGAAAGTCCGCATAGGCGGCGCGCAGGGCGCCCTGCAGCAGCCGGTCGCGCACCGGCCGGCCGTTGACGAACAGGTACTGGTGGGCGGCGTTGCCGCGGTTGTAGGTCGGCAGACCGGCGAAACCGGTCAGGCGCACGCCGTCGCGGGTCTGGTCGATCTCGATGGCGTTGTCCTGGAAGTCGCGGCCCAGCACGGCCGACAACCGAGCCAGGCGGCCCTGCGGTCCGGGATGCTCGGGCGCCAGGCGGATGACCCGGCGGCCGTCGATGTCCAGGCTGAAGCCGACGGACTCGTTGGCCATGGCCTGGCGCTTGATCTCCTCGGTGATCGCCAGAGCCTCGGCGCGCTCGGACTTCATGAACTTCAGCCGGGCAGGGGTGGCGTAGAACAGGTCGCGCACCTCGATCCGCGCCCCGTGGTCGCCGGCGAAGGGGGCGGGGGCCACGTCGCCGACGCTGCCGCCCTCGACCAGGATGGCGAAGGCGTCGCGCGCGCCCTTTGCTCGCGAAGCGATCGACAGCCGCGCCACCGAGCCGATCGACGGCAGGGCCTCGCCCCGAAAGCCCAGGGTGTGGATGGCCAGCAGGTCCCAAAGGCCCTGGGCGTCTGGCGCGAGCTTGCTGGTGGCGTGGCGCTCGATGGCCACCGGCAGCTCCTCGGCAGAGAGGCCGCAGCCGTCGTCGGCGACGAGAATGCGGGTCAGGCCGCCGCCATGGGCCTCGACCTCGATCCGCGTGGCGCCGGCGTCGATGGCGTTGTCGACCAGCTCCTTGATGGCGCTCGCGGGTCGTTCGACCACCTCGCCGGCGGCGATGCGGTTGACGGTCTCGGGCGGCAGGCGGCGGATCGGCATCGGGAGTGGGCTTTCGGGCGCGGAAGGACCGCATTGCGTCTTCGTAATTTGACCGGCCAAGCTCGGGGCCGTCCAAGTGCGGGAAGACCGATCATCCTAGATCGATTCCGCCGCCCTTCGAGGATCACAGATAGTGATGATTGGACGTCTCGCCGCCAGCCTGGCCGGGTTGCTATTGATCTCCACCCCCGCCTTGGCCCAGCAGGCGGTCGACGCCTCGGGCCCGATCGAACTTCACCGCGTCGATCCCGAGGCCAATCTGGTCGAGGCCCTGGTGGTCAATGCCCGCCTGCCGGGTCCGGCCTGGTGGAAGGTCAGCGACGCCGACACCGTGATCTACGTGCTGGGCGTGCCGGCCTTGACGCCCTCGAAGCTGGACGTCGACAGCTCGGTGCTGAAGCGGCGGCTGGACGGGGCCAATGTGCTGATCATGGGCCAGGAGGCCGATGTCAGCCTGGTGCGGATCGTCGCCCTGGCCTTGGGCGGCAAACGCTATTTCATCAGCTCGACGCCGATGCGCCAGACCCTGCCGCCCGAGCTGCGGGCCCGGCTGGAGGCGCGGCTGCTGGCCAGCAAACAGAAGCTGGACAGCCTGGATGAGGTCAAGCCCGCGTTCGCCGGCTTTGTGGTCGCCAATTCGCAGGACGGCAATCTGTCGATCAGCGTGGGCGGGGTGACCGACACGATCCGCGAGATCGCCAGGAGCAAGGACATCGCCGACCGGCCGCGCATCCAGACCTTGCCGGGCTACAGCCTGGTCGAGGCGGTCAAGACCCTGGGGACCGCGCCCCAGCCGCTGCAGGAACTGTGTCTCGACGCGGGCCTGCGCCAGGCCGAGAGCGGCGAGGGTGGGATCAAGCTGCTGTCAGAGCGCTGGGCGCGGGGCGAGGTGCGGGCCGTGGTCTTGGCCGATCGCGGCTTCTCGCGCTGCCTGGCCTCGACCCCCTCGATCGCCCGCGAGCTGCGGTCGGGGCGCGACGACGCGGTGGTGGCCATCGCCGCGGCGCTTGGCAAGCCCGGCAAGGCGGTGGCGGTGATCGAACTGCGGTCGCTGCTGGCGCAGGATGGGGTGCTGGACCAACTGCGCGGGCGGGGGTTCGTGGTGACGACTCCGGGGGAGTGATGGATGGCTTTTCCCTCCCCGCTCTGGGGAGGGTGGCCCCGAAGGGGTCGGGTGGGGCTTGATGAGGCAGGCGGCGTAGCCCCATCCGTCGGCTTCGCCGCCACCCTCCCATAAAGGGCCAAAAAGGGGAGGGAAGGGATGACCGGATGACGGTTGAACAAAAGGGGCAGGTGGGGCGCTCATGCAGCAACAACTTCCTCCGGAGACCCGACATGCGGCGATCATGGCCCTGGATGCTGGCGAGCTTCGCCCTGGTCGCTGGAACGGCCCACGCCCAGGTGATCGACGATCCCGAGGCCAATGTCGTCGAGGCCCTGGTGGTCAACGCCAAGCTGCCGGGGCCGGCCTGGTGGCGGATCTCCGACGGCGACACCACGCTCTATCTGCTCGGCACCCTGCACTCGCTGCCCAACAACCAGCCGTGGGACAAGTCGGTGCTGGAGCGGCGGATGGACGGCGCCTTCGCCCTGATCCTGCCGCCCGAGGGCAAGGCGGGCGTCACCGACATCCCCGCCCTGCTGGCCTTGCGCGGCAAGTTGAAGTCTCGCCAGCCCCTCGACGCCGCCGTGCCCGACCTGGCGCCCAAGCTGGCCCAGGTCCGCGCCCAGCTGCGCAAGAGGCCCGACGCCTACAGCGTCTGGAGCCCGCTGGGGGCCGGGATCGAGATCGCCGGCGACTATCGCAAGAGCGCCAAGCTCGACCCGTTCGAGCCCGAGCGCACGGTGGGGCGGCTGGCGCGCAAGCATGGCGTCAAGGCGCGGCCGGTGGCGTCCTACAAGTTGATGCCCCTGGCAAAGGCGGCGGTGCGCGGACATTCCGAGGCCGCCGGCCGGGTGTGCCTGGAGGGCGTGCTCGACGAGGTCGCCGCCGGGGCCGGCGCGTCGCGGACCGCCGCGGCGGCCTGGGCCCGAGGCGACGTGCGCGGCGCGATCGACGGCCCCCGCAACTTCCAGCGCTGCATGCTCAGCCTGCCGGGCATGGCCGAGCTGGAGCGACGCGGCAACCAGGCCGAGATCGACGCCCTGGTCGCTGCCATGCGCACGCCGGGCCACGCGGTGGCCCTGTTCCCCATCCGGGGACTGGTGGCCCAAGGCGGCGTGCTGGACCAGATCCGGGCGCGGGGGTTTGCGGTGTCGACGCCGGGGGAATAGGAGGCTTGAGAAACCCTCTCCCTCTGGTAGAGGGCCAAAAAAAGCCCGGAAGCTTTCGCCGCCGGGCTATTCCTTGAACTCACAAACGACCGAAGCCTACAGCCCCGGAAGCTTGATCCTGCTCTGCTTTTCGCGGGTGATGACGATCGTGCCGGCGCCGGTCAGGGCTTTCAGGCGGGCCTCTTCGGTGGCGGCGTCGACCGTCACGGATTCGGTGGCGCCGGTTTCCGAGGCGGTGGGGGCGGCGGTCTTGTCGCCCTTCTTCCAGAACATCACCTTGCTGGCGAAGCTCTCGTCCTTGTGGGCCAGGTCGCCGTTCTCGTCATCAACGACGAAGCGGATCAGCGGGTCGGCCTTGTCGACGCCGGCCTTGGCGACCAGCAGCTTCTCGCCGTCGGAGCGGCCGGCGGCGTTGCTCTGGCCAATCAGGGCCTGGCGTGCGGCGCTTTCCGGCTGCAGTTCCTGCGGGCGCGGCTCGCCGGGGGCCGGCGGGCGCAGGCTGTAATCCGGCGGCACGACCAGCGGCGCCTTGGTGACGACGCGGAACTCATCCGGCACCACCTTGGCCATGCCGAGGGCCTTGGAGGTCGATTGGCAGCCGGCCAGGCCTGCAGCGGCCACTGCGGCCAGGACGCCAAGGGTCGCGACCCGATTGAAACTCATGAAAACCGTGCTCCAGCGGCCCGCCCCCGGGTAGGCCAAATTTCGGACGCCCTCGATACGACATCCGGGGCCGGGCGCCAATCTTCCTTGGAAACGTGGCGCCGTTAAGGCTTCAGAGGCCGTGCCCGTCGGGATGAGCCAGCTTTTTTTCTTCCGACAGGAAGCTGTCCAGCAGCAGCAGGGCCACGCCGAGGTTGATCGCCGCGTCGGCGACATTGAACACCCAGGGGAAATGCAGGCGCGAGACGTCGATGAAGTCGATCACATGGCCATAGCGGATGCGGTCGATCAGGTTGTTGCCGATCGCCCCGCCCATGATGAAGCCCAGGCCCGAGGCCATCAGCGGCCGGATCGCCTTGCGCGCCCAGATCCCCAGGCCGATGACCACGGCGGCCGAGAACAGGGTCAGCAGCCAGCGATATTCCGGCCCGCGAAACAGGCCAAAGCTCATGCCCTGGTTATGGACCAGGGTCAGGTACAGCGGGCCAACCACCGGCAGGCTGGCGCCTTGCTCGGTCCCCAATGTGGCCAGGATCCAACCCTTGCTGAGCTGGTCCAGCACGACGGTGATCGCGGCGATGGCGTAGGCGGTCAAGCCGAGGCGGGTGATCGATTTCATGGTTCGTCGCTCTTCCTTTGATCCTCTCCCAGAGGGAGAGGAAGGGGCCTGCCGCGTAGCGGCGGGAAGGTGAGGGGTTACGCTGTTTGCCGGCGTGCCGGCACGCCGTCTAGCATCTTAACCCCTCACCCTCCCACGCCTGGCGGCGCGGGCCCCTCCCTCTCCCTCTGGGAGAGGGAGATCTTAAACCGCGTGTTCGCGATCCCACCACGCCACCGCTTCGGCGTCGCGGAGGCTAAGCTCGGGATAGCGCGGATCGGTTCCCACCTCCGGCAGGATGCGCCAGGAGCGCGCGCACTTCTTGCCGTCGGCGAGTTTTGGCTCCACGGCCACGCCCTTGACCTCGTCCAGCGCGAACGCGCCGGTGGCCTCGCCGGCCACCAGCGTCGCGGCGCTGGTGCGGAACACCTCGGCGGCGTCCAAATCGTCGAAGGCTGCCAGTAGGGCGGCGTCGTTGATGTGCACCACCGGCGCGCCTTCCAAGGCCGAGCCGAGTCGCTTTTCACGACGTTCGACTTCCAAGGCCGAGGTCACCACCGAGGTCACGGTCTCGACCTTGGCCCACCGCGCGGCCTCGGCGTCATTGCGCCAGGCGGCCGGCGTCTCCGGCATCACCCGCAGCACGTTGCTGCCCGCCTCGGGGAAGCGCGTCGTCCAGGCTTCTTCCATGGTGAAGCTGGTCAGGGGCGACAGCCACACCGTCAGGCGCTCGAACACATGGTCCAGCACCGTGCGATAGGCCCGGCGGCGCAGGGCCGTGGGGATGTCGCAATAGAGGCAGTCCTTGCGGATGTCGAAGAACAGGCTGGACAAATCCCCTTGGCAGAAGTCGATCAGCGGCCGGATCACGTCGCTGAACCGGTAGGCCTCGTAGGCGGCCTTGACCTGGCCGTCGAGCTCCCACAGCCGGTGCAGGATATACTTCTCGAGCGGCGGGAAGTCGGCATAGTTCGGCACCCGCTCGGCCTCGTCGAAGCCGGCCAGGGCGCCCAGCAGGTAGCGGGTGGTATTGCGCAGCTTCCGATAGGCGTCGGTGGTGGTGGCCAGGATGGTCTTGCCGATCCGCTGGTCCTCGGAATAGTCGACCATCGCCGCCCACAGCCGCAGGATCTCGGCGCCGCTCTCCTTGGTGATGGTCTGGGGCTCGACGGTGTTGCCCTTGGACTTGCTCATCTTCTCGCCGTTCTCGTCCTGGGTGAACCCGTGGGTGAGAACCGCCTTGTAGGGCGCGCGGCCGCGCGTGCCGCAGCTTTCGAGCAAGCTGGACTGGAACCAGCCGCGATGCTGGTCAGAGCCTTCCAGATAGAGGTCGGCCGGCGACGCGCTGTCGTTGCGGCCTTCCAGGGTGAAGGCGTGAGTGCTGCCGCTGTCGAACCAGACGTCGAGGATGTCGACGACCTTTTCGTACTGGACGGGATCGAGCGGACCCAGGAAATCTTCGTCGGGACGCTCGAACCAGGCGTCGCTGCCGCCCTCGCGGATGATCGCCAGGATACGGTCGTTGACGGCCGGGTCGATCAGCGGCCGGCCGGTTTCCTTGTCGACGAACATGGCCAGCGGCGTGCCCCAGGCGCGCTGTCGGCTGATCAGCCAGTCGGGACGCGACTCGACCATCGAACCGATGCGGTTGCGCCCGGCCTCGGGGTGGAAGGCGGTGTCGGCGATGGCCTTGACGGCCACCTCGCGCAGGGTCTGGCCGCCCAGGGTCGGCACGGCCTGATCCATGCGGATGAACCACTGCGGGGTGTTGCGGAAGATCACCGGGGCTTTGGAGCGCCAGCTGTGCGGATAGCTGTGCTCGACCCGGCCGCGCGCCAGCAGGTTTCCGGCCTCGATCAGCCTGTCCATCACCGCGCCATTGGCGGCCCCGAACTTGCCGGTCTTCTTGCCCTCGGTCTCGATGACCTTCAGGCCCGCGAACAGCGGCACATGCGGGAAATAGGCGCCGTCGGGATCGACGGTGTCGGGGATGGAGTCCAGGGCGTAGCCGCTCTTCAGCCAGACCAGATAGTCGTCGGCGCCGTGGCCTGGGGCGGTGTGGACAAAGCCCGTGCCGGCGTCGTCGGTCACATGATCGCCAGCCAGCAGTGGCACGTCGAAGCCGTAGCCCCCATCGGGATTAGGGTCGAAGGTCGCCAAGGGGTGGGCGCAGATCAGGCCCGTCGGATCGACCGGCTCGGCCCGGCGCCAGGACGCGACCTTGGCGGCCTTGCGGACCTCCTCGGCCAGCTTGTCGGCGACGATCAGCCGGTCGCCGACCTTGGACCACGGGGCGAACTCCAGGTTCTCCTCGAGGGCCTCGACCTCGTAGAGGCCGTACTCGACCTTGGGGTTGAAGCTGATCGCCCGGTTGGCCGGGATGGTCCACGGGGTGGTGGTCCAGATCACGACGCTGGCGTCGTTCGGCTGCAGGCGGAAGACGTTGTCACCGTCCTTGTTGCCGGACAGCGAGAAGTGCTCCTCGTCATAGGCCCTGACCGGGAACTTCACCCACACCGTCGGCGAGACGTGGTTGTGGTACTCGATCTCGGCGTCGGCCAGGGCCGTGCGCTCGACGGGGCTCCACATCACCGGCTTGGAGCCGCGATAGAGCTGGCCGCTGGTGGCGAACTTGTGGAACTCGGCGACGATGGTGGCTTCGCTGCTGTAGTCCATGGTGGCGTAGCGGTTCCACCAATCGCCCAGCACGCCCAGGCGCTGGAACTCGACCTTCTGGGCCTCGATCCAGCCGGCGGCGTATTCGCGGCAGCGCTTGCGGAACTCGGCGGCCGGCACCTCGTCCTTGCGGCGGCCCTTGGCGCGGAATTCTTCCTCGATCTTCCACTCGATCGGCAGGCCGTGGCAGTCCCAGCCGGGCACGTAGTCGACGTCGTAGCCCAGGGCGAAGCGCGAGCGGACCACGAAGTCCTTCAGCGTCTTGTTCAGGGCATGACCGATGTGGATCGCGCCATTGGCGTAGGGCGGGCCGTCGTGCATCACGAACAGCGGGGCGCCGGCCGCCTGGCGCGCTGCACGCACCGCGCCGTACAGGCCCTTGTCGGACAGCGCCGCCCAGCCCTCCAGGATCTCGGGCTCCTTCTTGGGCAGGCCGCCACGCATCGGGAACGGGGTGTCGGGGAGGAAGACGGTTTCGCGGTAGTCGCGAGCGGGCGTGGCGTCGTCGGCCATGGCAAAGCTATCCAGCGTAGGGGTTCGGAAGAGGGGTGCGGGTCTGATCCCGGCACGCGCACCGGCAAGCGTCCAGCGGCGTCACGCCGGGCGGCTAATTCGCGAGGTTTTCCGAACGAAAGACATGGGCGGGGGATAGCAGAGGTGGGGGAGGGGGGCAAACCTCCACTCACCAACCAAACCTGTCATCCCGGACAAGGCCCGCAAGGCCGCAGATCCGGGACCGCCGGAAACGCTGGCCCTCACGCGTCGATCCCGGATCTTCGCGCTGCGCGCTCGTCCGGGATGACAATCATTTTCGCCCCTACCGCCGCGCCGCGCCGTTCATCGCCCACAGCGCCGCGTAGGTGCCAAACAGCACCGCGGCCATCGAGAGCAGAAACATCAGCAGGCTCTGGCTCAGGGCGACGCCCAGGGTGATCAGGGCGGCCAGGGTCCAGAGCGCGGCCAACAGGCGGCCTTCGCGGGAAGGAGGCGTCAGGCGAGGCGGTATCAGGCGCTTGGCGGCGCTAAGCGTTCGTCTCCAAAATCCACGCCCCGCGAAATCATAGGTCAAGACCACGCCCCTTCTACACTGCCGTGAAAGGTGTAGGCGCGTCAAAGGGTCGCGTCCACGGAGAAAACCGGCGTTCTGTCGATTTCGGCGATCTGGCCGCCTCAGCCGCGTTTTCGGGCTTTCGGGGTGATGGTCACGGTCATCAAACGGCCTTCGCGGATCAGGACGAAGGCGGTGGCCTTTTCGATGCTGTGGTGGTCCAGGGCGCGCAGCAGGTCATCCAGGCCGGTCAGGGGCCGGCCGGCGGCGCTGACCAGCAGGTCGCCCTCGCGCACCCCGGCCTTGGCGGCCAGACCGCCGGCGTCGATCTGGGCGACGAACACCGCATAGCCCTGGTTGACGCCGGTGGCGCGGGCCAGGCCGGGGGGGATCGGGGCCTGCTGGGCGACGAGGCCGATTGAGCCGCGCCGCACATGGCCATGGGCGATCAACTCGGCGATCACGAAGGTCGCGGTATTGGAGGCCACGGCAAAGCACAGGCCCTGGTAGCCGGCGATCACGGCGGTGGCGATGCCGACAACCTCGCCGTTGGAACTGACCAGCGGCCCGCCGCTGTTGCCGGGATTGAGGGCGGCGTCGGTCTGGATCAGGTCCTCGATCAGCCGACCGCGCTCGCCGCGCAGGCTGCGGCCCAGGGCGGAAACCACGCCGGTGGTCACCGTCGCCTCGAAGCCCAGCGGCGCGCCGATGGCGATCACCAGCTGGCCGCGCCGCAGGGCTTTGGAATTGCCCAGGCGGGCCACCGGCAGGTTGGCGCGCTGGTCAAGCTGCAGCAAGGCCAGGTCGGTGTCGGGATCGTCGCCGACGCAGCGGGCGGTCAGGCTGCGGCCCTCGGCGGTGATCACGATGGACCGCGCCGCGCCCTGCACCACGTGGCTGTTGGTCAGGATCAGGCCATTGGCGGCGATGGCGAAGCCCGAGCCCACGCCCTGGATGCGCGGGTCCTCCAGCATCGGATGGATGCGCACGACGCTGGGTCCCACCGCCTCGACGGCCCGGACCACGGCGTTGGAATAGGCGTCCAGGATCGTGTCGTCGGCGGCCGCCCCGCCGGCCTGGGGCAGTTCGCCGGGATCGAAGACGAAGAGGGCCTCGTCGGGATAGGCTAGAATTTCGTGACGGCGCGGGCTTGCGGGCTTTCGCGCCTGGGCGAACCGTTCGTACTTGCGCGCTTTCATCCCGGCCCCCGCCTCGTGTGCGGCAAAGGTTAACGGCAAGAACTGCGGTTGGCGAGTCGGCTGTCTAGGGCATTTTCGAGCGAAGTGGATCCCGGTTCGCGTGAAGAAAATGCGTAAAACAAAAACCTAGAGCCCCGGCCTGATGCAATCAGGTCGGCAAACGCTCTAGGCGTCGTCGCGGGCGTCCAGCACACCCTGCATGTGGTCGCGGAAGGCCGGCTCCTCGCGGGTCATCTGGGTGAAGGCCTCGGCCAACTCGGCACGAGCGGTTTCGAGGTTGTAGACGCCTTCGGCGTGCCGCAGCAGCACGCAGTCGAGATAGCGGTCCAGCAGCAGGTGATCGGCTTCGGTCAGGTGGATTTTCATGCGCCACGATAGACCCGGCCGGACTGTGACGCCATGCGCTTGATGACTCGATTGTCTTGAAGTCGTCGTCCCTACCTTCTCCCACAAGGGGAGAAGGATTCTAAAACCCCGGCGCGACGATCGCCCTGGCCGCCTGCTCGTCGCGCAGGATCTGTTCCACCATCAGCGCGATGCTGGCGAACTTCAGCTCGGGCCGCAGGAAGGCGATCAGGTCGGTCTCGATGACCTGGCCGTAGAGATCCTCGTCGAAGTCGAACAGCCAGGTCTCAAGCCGGGTCTCGACCTCGCCGGTGGTCGGGTTGTTGCCCAGATTGGCCACGCCGGGCACTTCGCGGCCGTCAGGCAGGCGGGTACGGGTGGCGTAGACGCCGAGTTTCGGCACCACATAGTCCTCGACCTCGACATTGGCCGTCGGGAAGCCCAGCGTCCGGCCCAACTGCTGGCCGCGACGCACCACGCCCTCGATGGCGAAGGGTCTTCCCAGGATCCGCGCGGCCCGTTCGGGATGACCATCGCGCAGGGCGTCGCGCACGGCGGTGGACGAGAACTTGTCGCCGTCGCGGCTGGCCACCGGCTCGGCCACCGAGACGGAGAAGCCGTCCTGCGCGCCATAGGTCTCCATCAGCGCGGCGCTGCCACTGCGGCCGCGTCCGAACGAGATGTCGAAGCCGACGGCCACGTGCCGGACCCCCAGACCCTTCACCAGCACTTGATCGACGAAATCCCGGTCGCCGAAACTGGCCATCTCGAAGTCGAACGGCAGCAGGTAGAGGATGTCCACGCCAAGGGCCTGCAGCGCGCGGGCCTGCTGGTCGTGGGTCATCAGCTTGAAGGCCGGCTCGCTAGGCCGGAACAGTCGGCGCGGGTGGGGGTCGAAGGTGACCACCCCCAGCGGCGCCTTGGCCGCCAGCGCGGCCTTGGCGGCCTGGGCGATCACCTGCTGGTGGCCACGATGCACGCCGTCGAAATTGCCCAGGGCAACGGCCGCGCCCCGCGCCTCGACGGGCAGGTCCTTCCAGCCATGAACGATCTTCAAGCGCATGCGAACCTTCCTACGCGGCCCTTCGCGGGACCATGACCACGGCCTCGCCATCGACCACCGGCTTGCCATTGACCAGGCAGACGGTGGCGAAGGTCACCCGGGCCTTGGCTTCATCGATCTCGGTGACGGTGGCGCGGGCGGTGACCGCGTCGCCGATCTTGACCGGCCGCTTGAACTTCAGGCTCTGCGACAGATAGATCGCGCCGGGGCCCGGCAAGGTCGTGCCCAGCACGGCCGAGATGTAGCCGGCCGACAACATGCCGTGGGCGATGCGCTCGCCAAAGCTGGTGGTCGCCGCATAGTCGGCGTCCAAGTGGACGGGGTTGTTGTCGCCGGTCACGGCCGCGAAGGCGACGATGTCGGCCTCGGCGACGTTGCGGACCAACTCGGCCGACTGGCCGACGCTCAGATCCTCCAGAAACATTCCCTGCATCCCGCGCCCCTCGTTCTTATTGTGCGTGGCGCCCAATCTAGCGGTCAGGACAGGCTTCACCAGACCAGATCGCCCATGGCGTGAGTGGCGCCGAGGTTTTCAGCTGCCAGCAGGCCCGCAACCTTTGTCGGATCCAGCTTGCCGTCGGCGCCGATCGCCGCCTCGCCATGGATGCCCTTGGCGATGAACAGGCAGGCCAACTGCTGGTCGTGGGCGCCCTTGACGTCGGTGATGACCCCGTCGCCGATGCACAGCACGCGCGTGCGATCGACCGGTCCGCCCTTCAGGGCCGCGGCTTGCGCCAGGGCCAGGTCGTAGATCGGCGCGAAGGGCTTTCCGGCCATCAGCACTTGCCCGCCCAGGCTCTCATAGAGGTCGGCCAGGGATCCGCCGCAATAGATCAGGCGGTCGCCGCGCTGCACCACCCGGTCGGGATTGGCGCAAATCAGGGTCAGGCCGCGCTCGGCGGCGATCGCCAGGCGGTCCGTATAGTCGCTGGGCGCCTCGTTCTCGTCATCGACCATACCCGTGACGGCGACGAAGGCGGCGGCCTCGGGGCCGGCGGTCTCCAGGCCCAGGCCTTCATAGAGCGTGAAGTCGCGCTCGGGGCCCACGATCCAGGCCGGGCCAGGGGCGCGTTCGGCCAGCAAGGTCCGCGTCGCATCTCCCGAGGTGACGAAGGCGCTCCAGGCCTCGCGCGGCACGCCCAGGGCGTCCAACTGCTCAACCACGGCGGCCGAGGGCCGAGGCGAGTTGGAGATCAGGATCACCGGCCCGTGGTGGGCGCGCCAATTCATCAGCGCCTGGCAGGCCTCGGGATAGCTTTCGACGCCGTTGTGGATCACCCCCCAGACGTCGCACAGCAGCACGTCATAACGGTCGGCGAGGGTGGAGAGGCCAGGGGGCAGATCGGTCATGGACAGGGGCGGTACCGGGCGGGGACAGGTGCGTCAACGGTTGCGGATGTAGGGACGCGGCGGCCCCAAGGCCAGCAGACCTTTGCCGAAAGGCCAGCCAAGCTTTCCGCGCCGGGTCGAACGGGTCGGCGCGCGCGACAGGATCGTGCATCAGATGGACGGGATCGGCCTAACGCGCGACGGCGAAAGCGTGCAAGACCTTGGTCTCCGATCGCTCCCCAGATCGTGCTCCCGAAAATCGAGGAACTTCCGATGGCCACAGCCAAGGGCTATGCGGCCCAAGCCGCGTCCGACAAGCTTTCCCCCTTCACCTTCGAACGTCGCGAGCCCAACGCCGACGACGTCGTCATCGCCATCAAGCATTGCGGCGTGTGCCACTCCGACATCCACATGGTCGACAACGGCTGGGGCATGAGCGTCTATCCGCTGGTGCCGGGCCACGAGATCACCGGCGTGGTCACCGCCGTCGGCTCCAGCGTCAGCCGGTTCAAGGAAGGCGACCAAGTGGGCGTCGGCTGTTTCGTCGACAGCTGCACCACCTGCGCCCAGCGCGACCTGGACCTGGAGCAGTACATGCCGGGCCTAGTCCAGACCTATAGCAGCCCGCAGCCCGGCTGCGACCTGCCCACCTATGGCGGCTATTCCGACCACATGGTGGTCAAGGAAGGCTATGTCCTGTCGATCCCCGACAACCTGGCGCTCGACGCGGCCGCGCCCCTGCTGTGCGCTGGCATCACGCTCTATTCGCCGCTGCGCCACTGGAACGCCGGCCCCGGCAAGAAGGTCGCCATCCTCGGTCTCGGCGGCTTGGGCCACATGGGCGTCAAGATCGCCCACGCCATGGGGGCCGAGGTGACGGTGCTGAGCCAGACCCTCTCCAAGCAGGACGACGGCCTGAAGATGGGCGCCGATCATTACTACGCGACCAGCGACGCGGCGACCTTCGAAACCCTGGCCGGAACCTTTGACCTGATCATCTGCACGGTCTCGGCGGCGCTGGACTGGGGCGCGTACCTCAACCTGCTGAAGATCGACGGCGCCATGGTGCTGGTCGGCGCGCCGGAAGAACCGGCCCAGCTCAACGCCTTCGCCCTGATCCCCGGACGCCGCACCTTGGCCGGTTCGATGATCGGCTCGATCAAGGAGACCCAGGAGATGCTCGACTTCTGCGGCCAGCACGACATTGTCGCCGACATCGAGACCATCTCGATCAACCAGATCAACGACGCCTATGTCCGCATGCAGAAGAGCGACGTGCGGTATCGGTTCGTGATCGACATGGCGACGCTTTAGGGGCGCGGGTTAGGCATGAGGCTAGGGACAGGCGCATGCGCCTGTCCCTACTCGCAGTCACGTCGCGTCGTGGAAGATCACCCCCAACACCCGCCGGCGGCCGGACCGCACCGTGCTGACGCCGTGGCGCAACACCCGGCGGTGGACGCCGCTTGACCCCTCGGCCGGGCGTTCGCGAACGGCGAAGATCACGCCCTCGCCCTGGCCCAGCGGCACGACCTGGGGCCGGGACTGCTGCCGCGGACGCTGCTCGACCAGCACGAACTCGCCGCCCTCGAAGTCGCGGCCGGGCTCGTCCAGCAGGAAGGCGGCCTGCAGCGGGAAGACGTGTTCTCCATAGAGGTCCTGGTGCAGGCAGTTGTAGTCGCCGGGGCCGTAGGTCAGCAGCAGGGGCGTCGGCCTGGCCTGGCCCGCCGCGTGGCAGCGGGCCAGCATGTCGTCGAGGCTGTCTGGGAAGGTTCGGTCCTCGCCCAGCCGCTGGGCCCAACGGTTGGCGACGGCGGCGAGGGGGCCGTACAGCGCCTGGCGGATCCGCTGCACGGGCGCGGGCAAGGGATAGGAAAAGTACCGATACTCGCCTTGGCCATAGCCGTGGCGCGCCATGACCACCCGGTTGCGAAAGCCGGCCTCCTGATCATAGAGGCCGGCGATCCCGTAGCAGGTTTCCGGTGGCAGCAGCGGGCCGGTCAGGGCCCAGCCCTGGGCGTCCAGATCGGTCGCGATCCGCGTCCAGTCCAGGCTCATGCGGCCTCGCGGGCCAACAGCGCCGCCTTGCGCTCCACCCCCCAGCGATAGCCCGCCAGCCCGCCGTCGGCCCGCACCACCCGGTGGCACGGGGTGATCACCGCCAGCGGATTGGCGCCGCAGGCCTGGGCCACGGCCCGGGCGGCGGCCGGCCGGCCGATGCTCCGCGCCACCTGCGCGTAGGACGCCGTGGTTCCGGCGGGAATCCCCCTCAACGCCGCCCAGACGGCCTGTTGAAGCGGCGTGCCCTGGGCGTCCAGGGTCAGGTCGAGCGCCGGCGCCTTGCCGTCGATCTCGGCGGCGATGGCCGCCAGCTCTGGGCGCAGGCCGTCGGGATCGTGGGTCAGCCTTGCGTGGCGGAAGCGGCGATCCAGGTCCGTTGCCAGCAGGTCCGCGTCGTCGCCCAGCGTCACCAGCCGCAGGCCGGCTTCGGAGCAAGCCACCAGGGCCAGGCCCAGGTCGGTGGAAACCGTGGCCCAACGCAAAGTCTCGCGCGGCAGGTCGGGCTTGCAGCGCAGGCAGGCGCGGAAGCCAGCGGCGCGGGCGCTCTCGCGGGTGTCGTGGAATTCGACGTTCTTGCGCAGCGGCCGTCCGGCGCAACTGGCGAGGCAATAGACGCCCGTGGTGCGCACGGCGATGAAGAAGGCGCCTTGCAGGTCGCGGTCGCGGCGGCGCAGGGCCTCCCAGCGCAGATCGTCAGCGGTGGGGTCGGTCGTGGGGATGGAAGCGATCATGTCGAGGTCTCCTCTCGTTGAACAGGAGCATGCGCCTCGACTATCCCGCCGTCATTCCGATGCTTGCGGTCCGCAGATCAGGTCCAGGGTGGCCTTGATCGTGGCGTCCAACTGCGCTCGCGTCTCGCCGGCCCGGGCGCGGACCGACAGGGCGTTGAGCATGCCGCTGGCCACCCGCGCCAGGGCGGCGGCGTCGGCGCCGGGCGGAAGCTCGCCCTTGGCCTCGGCGCGGGCCAGCAACTGTTCGAAGCCGCGATCCAGCTCGTGCAGGCCGTCGGCGACGACCGCCCGCACCGCCGGATCGACCACCGCCTGGCCCAGGCCGGCGCTGATCATGAAGCAGCCGCGCCCACCGACATCGCCCGACAGGTAGCGGCCCAAGGCGGCGTGATAGATTCGCTCCAGGGTCTGGCGCAGCGTGCCGCCGGCTCGGAAGGCCTGCGTCATCGCCGCCCGCGACTGGGCGATATAGGCGTCCATGGCGGCGTGGAACAGCGCCTGCTTGTCGCCGAACGCCCCGTACAGGCTGGGCCGGTTCATGCCTGTGGCGGCGCTCAGATCGTCCAGCGAGGCGCCGGCGAAGCCCTGGTTCCAGAAGGTCGCGGTCGCCTGGCCCAAGGCGACCTCGGGGTCGTAGCCGCGCGGCCGGCCCCGGCGCTTGGCGGGCTCAGCAGGCCCTGAGTTTTGTACCATTTCGAATAAAAACCTTGCGTCCATTATTTTTATGCGAAATGGTATGGAAATGCAAATGGAGGATCCGATGGATCTCTACTTCTCTCCGATGTCCTGTTCGATGGCCACCCGGATCGCCGCCTATGAGGCGGGCGCGGAGATCCGATTCCTCAGGGTCGACAACAAGGCGACGCCCAAGCGGGTCGAGGATGGGACGGCGTTTCTGGACATCAACCCGGTGGGCCAGGTGCCGGTGTTGCGCACCGACGACGGCGAACTGATCGTCGAGAACGCGGTCATCCTGCAATATGTCGCCGATCAATTTCCGGCCGCCGGCCTGATCCCCGCCGAAGGCGCCGATCGCCGCAAGGTGCAGAGCTGGCTGAGCTTCATCAGCTCTCAGCTTCACGCCGGGGCGTTCACCGTCCTGCTCCGGCCGACGTCGCCGGACGGCGCCAAGGCCTTCGCCCACGATCGGCTGGCCGACCGCCTGGCCTATCTCGACGCCCACCTGGGCGGCCGAGAGTTCCTGCACGGCAAGTTCAGCGTCGCCGACGCCTATCTGTTCGTGATCCTGAACTGGGCCCACGCCATTGCGCTGGACCTGGCGCCCTGGCCAGCCCTGGCCGCCTATCGCGACCGCCTGCAGGCCCGCCCCTCGGTGGCCAGGGCCCTGAGCGAAGAGTTCGCCCTCTACAAGGCCGCCGCCTAGGGCGGCAAACGGGGACGAGTGAACGGGGACACACACTCATTCCAGGGACTGAGCCGGGCTGGCCAGGCCTTGGAGTGAGTGTGTGTCCCCAACCGAACCCACCCCCAACCCCATCACCGGAGCTAACCCCATGCGCAGCCTCATCATCGCCGTCGCGGCCCTGGCCGCGACGGGCGGCCCCGCCATGTCTGAAATCAAGCCGCACGCCCCTAGACAAGAGGGGGGTTGGCTGACCCTCCAGACCCCCACCACCCAAGATCACACCGTGTTCGACGGCGCGGTCTGGCGCTGCAAGGCCGACATCTGCCGCTCGCCCCAGGTCAAGGCCATGCCGCCCATGCGCAGCTGCCGCCGCCTGGTCCGCGAACTGGGACCGATCAGCAGCTTCGGCTTCCGGGGCGTGACGTTCTCGGAGGCGGACTTGGCGGCGTGCAATGGGGTGCTGGTCGCCGGCCGGTGAGCTCAAAAATATCCGCTCATCCCGGCGAATGCCGGGACCCAGATCCCATGCCGATGGGATGATTGGAAGGTCGCGGCGCTCCTGGCGTCAGCCTCAAAACTATTCCATCTGGGTCCCGGCATTCGGCGGGATGAGCGGAATTATTGGTGGCCCTAAACGCTGGCCCGCCAGCAGAACAGCGGACCGTCATCCTCATCCTCCCGTTCGCCTGACCGCGCGAAGCCGTTGGCCTCTAGCACCCGCTGCGACGGCGCGTTGTGGATCGAGGTCTCGGCCGAGACCTCGCTGACGCGGTAGTCGCCCCGCGCCCAGTCCAGCAGGTCGGCCACCGCACGCCCGGCGATCCCGCGCCGCCGTCGCGAGGCCGCCACGCCATAGCCGATCATCACCGCGCCGCCGACATAGGGCAGGCGCACCAGCGAGCACAGGCCGACCACCTCGCCGTCCTCGACGATCAGCCAGGCATTGGGCTCGAAGCTCTCGCCGACCTCGGCCGACAGGCCGCGCAGCATGGCCAATACCTCCGACGCCTCGACCCCGCCCTCGGCGAGCGTCAGGCCGTCCGGCGCACGGCCAGCGATCAGGGCGGCGAAATGGGCGTCGGTGGCTTCGATGAGCATGGGCGTTTCCTAGCCGTCCACGCCGAACGCAGCAACGCCGGGTTGTTTTGAACGAGATTTCCCGCCATCTCATGACGCCAAGCGGAGGTAGTGATGCGTGCGCCCAACCTATCTTATTATCCCAGCTGGCGCCGTCCGCCTTCGCGGCGAAAGATTGGCTGATGGCCGCGCGCGTTATGTTTTTGACAAGCCGAATGGCCTGTCGCCCGACGCGTTGGTCAAGCTTGGCAAGTCTGCGGCTGAGGCTCGTGTCAGCTATTCATTTTCGATAGGGCCGCGAGACGGTTCAACACTTCGGGGCCGGTCCCAGGGCGCCAGCGGAGTCTAGAGCATTTCCCGACCTGACTGCGTCAGACCGTGAACTCTAATCTTTTGTTTTGACGCATTTTTCTTCACGCGAACCGGAACCACTTCGCTCGAAAATTGCTCTAGCGTCGCTCCTACCGCCCCGTCCGCCGCCGCAGGGCGCCGCGCATGAAGTCTTGCGGCGGATCGGCCTCGGCCAGGACGGCGTCGCGGATGGCGCGGGGTTCGCCGAACAGGTGGCCCTGGCCGTAGCCGATGTCGAGTTCCAGGACGTCGACCACCTGGCGCTCGTGCTCGACCTTCTCGGCGATGATCTCGATGCCGTAGCGACGGGTCAGGCCGGCGAAGTCCTGGGCGTTGAGGTCGGGCAGGGAGGCGATCACCAGCTTGCCGTCCTGCTCTTCCAACTGGTCCAGCAGAAGCTGGGCTCCGATCTTCAGGAACTTGACGTCGGCGCGGGCCAGGTCCTGGAAGTCGAGGTCCAGGTCGGTGACCTTGTCGAGGCTGAAGCGGAACCCAAGACTGGCCAGGCGGGCCATGTGCCGGGCCTCGACCGACCCGCGCTCGTCGAAGGCGGCCTGGCCCAGTTCAAAGATCAGCGCGCCGTGCAGGTCCTTGTTGACCTGGAGGAACTCCAGGAACTGGGCGAAGAACGCCTCGTCGGCCAGGCTGGCCAGCGAGATGTTGCAGAAGATCCCGACCTTGCGGTCCTGCTTGGCCAGGCGGCGGACGATCTGCACGCAGCGGAACAGCAGCAGGTTGTCGATGGCGGCGGTCAGGCCCTCGGGCTCGGCCACGGCCAGATATTCGGCCGGCATCATGATGCGGCCGGTCTCGTCGCGCAGGCGCGAAAAGCTTTCGTAGAAGACCGTGCGGCGCTGGGGCAGGCTGACGACCGGCTGCAGATAGAGGTCGACGCGGTTCTCGGCCAGGGCGTCCTGGACCACTTCGAGCAGGGCGTTGGACTGGGGCGAGCGGCGCTGCGGCTCGGCGCGGGCGACCTCGACCTGATAGGTCAGCTGGTGCTCCAGCCGGTCGCTCATCTGGGCGACGAGGTCTTCCAGCTGGTGGACCTCGCTGGTCAGTTCGGCCGAGCGGCGCTGGGCGTCGTCGACGACGGTTTCCAGCAGGCCGGTGATGCGGGCGTCGATCTTCTCGACCTGTTCCAGCACGATGCCGTGGGCCTCGCGGATGGTCTCGATGTCGACACGCAGCGAAGCGCCTTGCAGGGCGCTGGCGATCACGGCGTGAACGGCGAAGCACAGGCCCATGGCGCCGATGAAGGCGGCCAGGCCGACAGACGGCGCCGCGCCCATGCGCCACAGGGCCAGGGACGTCACCAGAGCCAGACAGAGATAGGCGCCGGTCAGCAGCGCCAGCATCAGCCTTCGCATTCGAAATCCCTACGAATCGTCGCGCTCAGTATGCGAGTCGCGCTGGCCGTGAGTCGAACAGATTAACGCCTTTGGGCCATTACGCCGCGCCTTAACCACAGGGCGCTGTCGTGGATGCGTCGCACATGGTCGTCATCCTTGGAAATGCGCCTGGATCGTCGGGGAAGGCCCTCGCGAGGCGAATTCAGGCGTTAGGGAACGGGGGTGGAGCCAGGTTGCGGGTCCGCCATGGGTGGTTAGCAGGCCTTCGGTCGTGATAAGACCCCCGCCCCCATGACAGGCGGCTATGCTGCCAGAGGTTATTCGGCGTTAGGAGAGGCCCAGATGAGCAGGGTTCTGGTAATCGGTGCAGGCGGCGTGGGTTCTGTCGCCGTCCACAAGATGGCGATGAACGCCGAGATTTTCTCGCACATCACGCTGGCGAGCCGCACCAAGTCCAAGTGCGACGCGATCGCTGAGTCCGTGAAACAGCGCACCGGCGTGGCCATCGACACCGCAGCGCTGGACGCCGACGACGTCGCCGCAACCACGGCGATGATCCAGGCGGTCAGGCCCGCCCTGGTGGTCAATCTGGCCCTGCCCTATCAGGACCTGAACATCATGGACGCCTGCCTGGCGGCCGGGGTGAACTATCTCGACACCGCCAATTACGAGACGCGCGAAGAGGCCAAGTTCGAATATAGCTGGCAGTGGGCCTATCAGGACCGCTTCAAGGACGCCGGCCTGATGGCCCTGCTGGGCAGCGGCTTCGACCCCGGCGTGACCTCGGTGTTCACCACCTACACCAAGAAGCATCTGCTGGACCGGATCGACACGCTCGACATTCTCGATTGCAACGGCGGCGACACCGGCCTGCCGTTCGCCACCAACTTCAATCCGGAAATCAACATCCGTGAAGTGACCGCGCCCTCGCGCCACTGGGAAAACGGCCAGTGGGTCGAGGGCCCCGCCCTGTCGCACAAGCAGGTCTTCGACTTCGATCAGGTCGGTCCGAAGAACATGTACCTGATGTACCACGAGGAGCTGGAGTCGCTGGCCAAGTTCTATCCGGAGATCAGCCGCATCCGCTTCTGGATGACCTTCGGCGACTCCTACCTCAAGCACCTGGACGTGCTGCAGAACGTCGGCATGACGCGGATTGACCCGGTGATGTTCCAGGGCCGCGAGATCATCCCGATCGAGTTCCTGAAAGCCCTGCTGCCCGAGCCCGCCTCGCTGGGCCCGATCACCAAGGGCAAGACCAATATCGGCACCATCGCCACGGGCCAGAAGGACGGCCAGGCCCGCACGGTCTATGTCAACAATGTCTGCGATCACGAGGCAGCCTATGCCGAGACCGGCAACCAGGCGGTCAGCTACACGACCGGCGTGCCGGCGATGATCGGCGCGGCCCTGATGCTGACCGGCCAGTGGCAGGGCGCGGGGGTGTTCAACATGGAGCAGCTGGATCCCGACCCGTTCATGGACATGCTGAACCGGCATGGCCTGCCCTGGAAGGTCCAGGACCTGGACGCGCCTCTGGCCTTCTGATCGATCATGGCCATGCAAACCCAAGCCGCCGGTCCCGGAACCTTCGCGCGCTTTGATCTGAGCTGCGTTCCGTCGCCCTGTTTCGTGGTCGACGAGGTGGCGGTGGCGCGCAATCTCGCCACGCTCAAGGATGTCGGGGACAGGTCCGGCGCCAAGGTGCTGCTGGCGCTCAAGGCGTTCTCGATGTGGTCGCTGGCCGATCTGGTGGGCCAGTATCTGGACGGCGTCTGCGCCTCGGGCCTGTGGGAGGCGCGGCTGGCGCGGGAGTTCTATTCCGGCCACCTGACCACCTATTCGCCGGCCTATAAGCGCGAGGACCTGCCCGAGATCCTGCGACTGTCGGACTCGGTGATCTTCAACTCGCCCGACCAGATCGTCCGGTTCGCAGACCTGATCGCGGCGGCTCGCGAGCAGGACCAGGTGTTCGACATCGGCCTGCGGCTTAACCCCGAGCACAGCGAGGCGGAGGTCGCCAAGTACGACCCCTGCCAACGGGGCTCGCGGCTGGGCTTTCCGGTGTCGAAGTTGCGCCCGGAACATCTGCAGGGCGTCGACGGCCTGCACATCCACGCTCTGTGCGAGCAGGGTTTCGAGCCGCTGCAGCGGATCTGGGCGTCGCTGGAGCCGAAGCTGGCGGGAGTGCTGGGCGGTCTGAAATGGTTGAACCTGGGCGGCGGCCACCACGTCACGCGCGCCGACTACCGAATCGACGATCTGGTCGGCCTGCTTCGCCAGATCGCCGAACGCCACGGGCTGCAGGTCTATATCGAGCCCGGCGAGGCCATCGCCCTCGACACCGGTATCTTGGTGGGCGAGATCCTCGACGTCTTCGACAACGCCATGCCCGTCGCCATCACCGACATCTCGGCCACCTGCCACATGCCAGACGTCATCGAGGCGCCCTACCGGCCAGCAATGTTGGACGAGCAAGACGACGGGGTCACCGTTCGGCTGGGTGGCCCCTCCTGCCTGGCCGGCGACATCATCGGCGACTATGGCTTCGCCGCGCGGCCGACGCCGGGAACGCGCATCGCCTTCCTCGACCAGGCCCACTATTCGATGGTCAAGACCAACACCTTCAACGGCGTCCCCCTGCCGGCTATCGCGCTGTGGAACAGCGAGACCGACTGCCTGAAACTGGTCCGCCAGTTCGACTATAGCGACTTCCGCGACCGCCTCTCCTGATCGGCGACAATCCGCCGCTCTAATCGGGACATGACAGCGTGACCTAGGACTGATAATCGTTCGCAAGTTTTTGCGGTGCGACCATGTCCGACGTCCTTCACCTCTCTCCCGAAACCTTGGACCGTCCCGCCGCGAGCGGCGCGTCGGCGCTGGGCATGGAGAGGCCGCTCAGCACGGCGTCCAAGGGCCAGGCGGGCGTCATCACCAAGGTCAGCGGCCAGACCGGCGCCCACGAGGCCGTCGATTCGGCCGAGCTGGAACGCCGGCTGCTGGAGATGGGCTTCGTCGAGGGCGCCCTGATCGAGGTGCTGCACGAGGGCCTGTTCGGTCGCGACCCCATCGCCGTCCGCATCGACGACATGCGCGTGGCCCTGCGCCGCCGCGAGGCCGCCGCCGTCACCGTCCAGTTCCACGAGGCCTGAGACCTTGCCCGACACCCTCGTCGCTCCTTCGGCGACCCCATCGCCCCCTTCGTCCGCCGCTTCACGGCCCGTTCGCCTGGCGCTGGTCGGCAATCCCAATTCCGGCAAGACCGCCTTGTTCAACGCCCTGACCGGCAGCCGCCAGAAGGTCGCCAACTATGCCGGCGTCACCGTCGAGCGGAAGGAAGGCGTGCTGACCCTGGCCAGCGGCCGCGGCGCCCACGTGCTCGACCTGCCCGGCACCTATTCCTTGCGGGCCCGCAGCCCCGACGAGGTGGTGACCCGCGACGCCGTGCTGGGCAAGCTGGCTGGTGAAACCGCGCCCGACGTGGTGATCTGCGTGGCCGACGCCACCAACCTGCGGCTGGTGCTGCGCCTCGTGCTGGAGCTCAAGCAGGTGGGCCGGCCGTTCGTGCTGGCGCTCAACATGTACGACATCGCCCAACGCCAGGGCCTGCGCATCGACCTGGAGCGGCTATCGGCCGAGATCGGCGCGCCGATCATCCCCACCGTCGCCACCCGCAAACGGGGACTGCAAGAGTTGGTCGCTGCGGCCGACGCCCTGGTGCTGAGCCATGCCGGCGAGCAGGACAATGTCTGGCGCGAGCCCGACGCCGCCGAGATCCGCGCCGCCCACCGCGAGGCCCAGCGCATCGTCAAGGCCTGCGTCCGCCCGGCCGAGCGCCCCGACACCGTCACCGGCAAGGTCGATGCGGTGCTGCTCAACCCGGTCGGCGGCCTGCTGATCCTGTTTGCTTTGCTGTTCGTGATGTTCCAGGCGGTGTTCACCTGGGCCCAGCCGGTCATGGACCTGATCGGGCTGGGCTTCGAGCAGGTCGGGGTGCTGATCGGCGCCGTCCTGCCTGAGGGCCTGCTGCGCAGCTTCCTGACCGACGGCCTGATCGCCGGGGTGGGCAGCGTGCTGGTCTTCCTGCCGCAGATCCTGATCCTTTTCCTCTTCATCCTGATCCTGGAAGACAGCGGCTACATGACCCGCGCGGCCTTTCTGATGGACAAGATCATGGGCGGGGCGGGCCTGCACGGCCGGGCGTTCATCCCGCTGCTGTCCAGCTTCGCCTGCGCCATCCCCGGGATCATGGCCACCCGGGTGATCGACAACAAGCATGATCGGCTGACCACCATATTGGTCGCCCCGCTGATGACCTGCTCGGCGCGGATCCCGGTCTATACCCTGATCATCGCCGCCTTCATCCCCCACACCCAGGTCTGGGGTGTCTTCAGCCTGCAGGGGTTGGTGATGTTTGGCCTCTACGCCGCCGGCATCGTCAGCGCCCTGGTCGTGTCGTTCGTGATCCGCAAGATCTTTTGGCGCGGCACGGTCGAGCCGTTCATGATGGAATTGCCGACCTATCGCTGGCCCGAGCCGCGCAACGTGCTGATGAACCTGTGGACCCGGGCCCAGATCTTCCTCAACCGCGCCGGACGCATCATCCTGCCGTTGATGATCGTGGTCTGGGTGCTGTCGACCTTCCCCTATCCCCCCGCGGGCGCGACGGGCCCGGCCATCGACTACAGCCTGGCTGGCCGACTGGGGCATCTGATCGCGCCCGTGATGCAGCCCATCGGTTTCAACTGGCAGATGACCGTCGCCTTGATCCCCGGCTTCGCGGCGCGAGAAGTGGCCGTGGCGGCCCTGGGAACGGTCTATGCCGTGGGCGGCGACGCCGACTCCCACGTGGCCCTGAGCACCCTGCTTTCGCACCAGTGGTCCTTGGCGACAGCCCTGTCGTTCCTCGCCTGGTACATCTTCGCCCCGCAGTGCATGGCGACCCTGGGCGTGGTCAAGCGCGAGACCAATGGCTGGACCTGGCCGGCGGTGATGGTCCTCTACATGACCACCCTGGCCTATCTGGCCTCGTTCGCCACCTACCATATCGCCGTGGCGATGGGCGGCGGCTAGGGCTCTAACCCGGCGGCAGGCCGATCAGGCGCGTGAACGCCGCGGAGGCAGACCAGGAACATCGTGCGGCGATAGGCGATGGCCAATCAGTCAGCTCTGGACCACCAGCAGGGTCATCCAGGCGACGGCCAGGGCGCCACGCGCCTCCCGCATCGGATCCTGCGGCCTTGCCGCCCCCATGAAGCTGGGTCCAAAACCCGCGAGCATGACGACAAAGGCCAGCACGGTGGCGAGATACAGATTGCGCAAGACTGGCTCCCCCGAGGCAGGAGCCTTGCGTAATACGGGTTTGTAGGTTGGGCGAGAGGGTGAGGTGATATTGGCCGCCAAGCACGTCTTGTGCTAATTTTGGCGCATGACTATCCGCGTCAACGTCAGCGACCTGGCCGACTTGGCCGAATTCCTCGCGCACATCGATGCGGGCGAGGACTTCGAACTGCTGCGTGACGGCGAGACTGTCGCAACGATCAACAGTGCGAAGAAGGCGGCGAGCACGCCACGAAAACGGGTTCCTGGGGTCTGGGCTCATTACGGGAAGCTGCAGGATCCGAACCTTTTCCTGCGTCCCGATCCCGATTTGGAAGAGGCGGCCGACGGGCCGATCTTTCCGGAAAAATGAAACTGCTGATCGACACGCACGTGTTGATCTGGTGGCTCACCGATCCGTCTCGACTCTCGTCTCGCGGTTTCGACGTGGTCAACGCCGATGACGTTGAGGTGCTGGTGAGCGCCGTAAGCGCTTATGAAATCGAGCTCAAGCGCCCTGTTGATCCCTTACTTCAGCGGCTTCCAATCGATCTTGTCGATGCGGTTTTCGCCGAAGGGTTTGACTGGTTAGCCGTTACCCCTGAAGACGCGGTGACGGTCGCAAGGTTGCCCCGTCACCATCGCGACCCCTGGGACAGGCTGCTCATCGCTCAGGCTGCGCGGAGCCAGATCCCGATCATGACCAAGGACGATGCCTTCTCGGCCTACGGCGTCCCGACCCTCTGGTGACCGCCGCCTACCGCGTCGGGACCGGAACATCCCCGCGGTAGTCGTAGAAGCCGCGCCCGGCTTTCTTGCCCAGCCAGCCGGCCTCGACATACTTCACCAGCAGCGGGCAGGGGCGATACTTGCTGTCGGCCAGGCCCTCATGCAGCACGTTCATGATGCTCAGCACGGTGTCCAGGCCGATGAAGTCGCCCAGCTCCAGTGGGCCCATCGGATGGTTGGCGCCCAGCTTCATGGCGGTGTCGATGGCGTCGACCGTGCCCACGCCCTCGTACAGGGTGTAGATCGCCTCGTTGATCATCGGCACCAGCACGCGGTTGACGATGAAGGCCGGGAAGTCCTCGGCGTTGGACGTGATCTTGCCCAGCGACTTGGCGAAGGCCACGGCGCGCTCGTAGGTGGGCACGTCGGTGGCGATGCCGCGGATGATCTCGACCAGCTTCATCAGCGGGACGGGGTTCATGAAGTGCAGGCCGATGAACCGCTCGGGGCGGTCGGTGGCGCTGGCCAGGCGGGTGATCGAGATCGACGAGGTGTTGGAGGCCAGCAGGGTGTCGGCGCCCAGGTGGGGCTGCAGGCTGCGGAAGATCGCCTTCTTGAGCTCTTCGTTCTCGGTGGCGGCCTCGATGGCCAGGTCGGTCGCGCCGATGTCGGCGATGGCCTCGGCGGCAGTGATGCGGGCCAGGCCGGCGGCCATGGCGGCCTCGTCGATGATCCCGCGGCTCACCTGGCGGGCCATGTTCTTCTCGATCAGGGCCAGGCCGGCGTCGATGCGCTCGCGCGAGATGTCGTGCAGCCTGACCTCGTAGCCGGCCAGGGCGACGACATGGGCTATGCCCGACCCCATCTGGCCCGCGCCGATCACGCCGACCGTCTTGATATCCGTCATTCAGACTAGCCTTGTCAGAGGGCCGTTTTCGAGGCGGAGCGGGGCCTTGCGCGTCCCGTCCAATTTCATGCCTGCTTTTCTAGCACGAGCACCCCCACCGTCGCCAAGACTTTGCTGCGCTGCGGCGGCAAGGGCGGGGACCCACGCATTCGAGCCTGTTCCAAGGTCAAGCGGCTCCATGGTCGCGTCTCTCCTTTCCAAGCTCGCCCCTTGCCCCGGATCACCGCCGCCGCTGCGGGAACGACCTTCTCCCACGCCTGATTGGGCTCAGGACTGGGGAACGCTGTTGTCGATGTCCACGATGGGTTCCCGTGAACCTGGCGCGGCGGCCGCGATTGTCGAGGGTGGGCCAAAGCGCTACCTTAGGTCGAACGAAGCGGGGTGGCCAGGATGTCGAACTCTCCAAGCGCGCTGACCCGGCGGGACCTGACGGCGGTGACGGCCGGTCTGCTGGCCCTTGGCGCGGCGCGCGGCTCCGGCGCCGGCGCGCCACTTCCCGGACCCCGGCTCAACCAACTGGGCTTCCTGCCCAAGGCCGCCAAGCGCTTCGTCCTACCGGTCCCGCCCGGCGATAAGGGGGCTCGGCCGTTCACGGTCGAGACCCTGGCGGGCCAACGGGTCTTCAGCGGTCGGCTGGACCCGGAGGTTCACGACGCGACCGCCACGGCAGGCGAACATGTGCGGACCGGCGACTTCTCGGCCTTGAGCCGGGCGGGCCGCTACCGGGTGCGGATCGACAGGCTCGCCTCGGCGCCGTTCGAGGTCGGGCCGGCGATCTACGCCCCGCTGGTCCGCGACGCCGCCCGCGCCTTCTTTCTGATCCGGGCCAATGTCGCGCTCGATGACCCCGTGACCGGGATCCAGCACGCGGCGGGCCATCTCAGCGAGGCCGCCCTGCTCGTCGATGGCGCATCGCGTGACCTGACGGGTGGCTGGTACAATGCTGGTGACTACGGCAAGTGGTCCCACATGGCGGCGATCAGCGTCAGTCAGATGCTATGGCTGCATACCCTGCGACCGGATGCCGCCCAGGCCCTGACCCTTGGCGTTCCCCAAAACTGGCCAGGCTTGGACGACCTGCTGCAACAGGCGCGCTGGGGCCTGGAGTGGCTGCTGAAGATGCAGAACCCTGACGGCTCGGTGCTGCACAAGGTCGATTCCAGCGGCCAATACGCCTGGGGCCAGCCGCCCGAGCGCGATCCGCATCCGCGCGCCGCCCAGGGCGCGTCCAGCCTCGACGCGGGGGTGTTCGTTGGGGTTATGCTGCAGGCCGCGCGCGTGTTCGCGCCGCTCGACCCTGAGTTCGCGGCCCGCTGCAAGGCCGCTGCCCTGCGCGCCTGGGACTGGCTTGAGGCCCACCCCAAGGTCGTGCACGACGACTATGCCTATACCGACCCCAATCCGCGCCAGGAGATCCTCTGGGCGACGTGCGAGATGGCCGTCCTGACCGGCGCGCCTCAGCTCGCCGCGCGCGCGACCGCCGGCGTAAAGGACCTGGGCGTCTTCCCGTTCTTCTGGCCGGGACCTCAGCTGCTGGGCGTGATGAGCTTGGCGCGAACGACGGGCGAGGCCGGGGTTGCGGCGCGGGCGGCGATCCTGGAAGCCGCCAAGGTCGTCGCGGGCTCTGCCGCCGAAGATCCCTACGGATTCACGGTTCGGCCCGAGGCCTACATCTGGGGCTCGGTCGAGCTGGCGCTGAACACCGCCGTGCTGTGCCTGTTCGCCAGCGAGCTGGGCGGCGAGGGCGCGCGCGAGACAGCCCAGCGCCTGCTCGACTATGTCCTGGGCTGCAACGCCCTGGACCATGGCTTCGTCACCGGCCACGGCGCGCGCGCCACGCGGCGTCCGTATCACTGGACCTGCCGGGTCTGGGGGATCGTCATGCCGGGCTGGGCCAGTGGCGGCCCCAATGGCGGGCTGACCGGGGCCGACCCGCGGCTGAAGGCGGTCATCGAGGCCGGAACCCCGCCCGCCAAGTGCTTCGTGGACGCCTGCGAGGCCGACGGCTCCTGGGCCTCCAACGAAGGCCAGACCAGCGAGAACGCGGCCCTGCTGCTGGCGGCGGGCCTGTTCGGTCTAGCCCGGGGAAGCTAGCCGGCCGTCGTTTCCGCTCGGGCCGTTGCGGTTTCGGCCAGGAACCAGTCGCGCAGCTTGAGGATGCGGGCCAGCTTGGGGCTGTCGGCGCGCCAGACGAAGTGGTTGCCGGTCTCGACGCTGACCTCGCCGGAGAACGGCCGCACCAGCCGGCCCTCGCTGAGGTCGCGTTCCGCCAGCCCGCTGCGGGCCAGGGCCACGCCTACCCCATGGGCGGCCGTGTCGAGCATCAGGGCGGTGTCCTCGAAGGCCAGGCCTGCTGGCGCGGCGCCTCTTTCACCCCCGTGGCGGTCAACCAGATCGACCAGGGCAGGCCGACGTGGCGCAGCAGCGGCACGTCCAGCAGATCCCGCGTCTCGCGGATCGGGTGCTTTGCCAGGAACTCGGGGCTGCAGACCGGAAACACCCGCTCGATCATAAGGGTGGCGACCTCGACGCCGGGCCACACGCCGCAGCCGAACCGCAGGGCGATGTCGACGCCGTCGGTGGTCAGGTCGGCGACGCGGTCCTCGGCGCGGACGATCAGGTCCGGCTCGCCGGTGTCGGCCGCCAGCCGGGCCAGGCGAGTGACAAGCCAGCGGCTGGCGAAGGCGGCGCTGCTGCTGATCACCAGAGGACCGCGCGTCGCCTCGCGGGCGTCATCGACCCCGGCGCGCAGAGTGGCCAGCGCCGCTGTGACCTGATCGGCCAGGCGCTGGCCGGTGGCGGTGGGGATCATGGCGTTGCCCCGGCGGATGAACAACTTTGTTCCCAGTTCGTCCTCCAGCTTGCGGATCTGCTGGCTGACCGCGCCGTGGGTGACGAACAACTCCCGCGCCGCGCGGCTATAGCTGCGGTGCCGGGCGGCGGCCTCCAAGGCGGTCAAGGTCAGGAACGGCGGCAGGCGCATGGCGGCTCAGGCTTGTTAGTCAGGCTGACAAGGTCGCCCAGATACCGTCGTTCGTAAACCCCGCTTTGTCGGACCATCTTAGCGGCACAGGCCGACGAGGCCGACATTCTTGCTCACAGGTGCTCCGATGAAACTCCTCCTGATCGCCGCCGTCGCCGTGCTGTCCCTGCTGGTTGCCGCCGGCGACAATGTCGGCCCGCCGCTGCGGTACGGCGACGCGGTGTGGTCGGCCACCATGCCGATCCACAGCCCGAAGTGAGGGGCCCCGCCTTCATCGCAGCGCCCAAAGAAAAAGGCCCGGGATCGCTCCCGGGCCTTCTCTATTCCGCTATCCGCGAAAGCCTTACTTACCAGCCGCCGTCAGGGCGTCCATCAGTTCGGGTACGACGGTCTTGTAGTCGCCCACCAGGCCGTAGTCGGCGACCTGGAAGATCGGGGCGTCGCTGTCCTTGTTGATGGCGACGATGATCTTGCTGTCCTTCATGCCAGCCAGGTGCTGGATGGCGCCCGAGATGCCGATGGCGATGTACAGCGCCGGGGCGACGACCTTGCCGGTCTGGCCGACCTGGTAGTCGTTCGGCGCATAGCCCGCATCGACCGCCGCACGCGAGGCGCCGACGGCGGCGCCCAGCTTGTCAGCCAGCGGCTCGATGACCTTGGAGAACTCCTCGGCCGACCCCATGGCGCGACCGCCGGAGACCACGATCTTGGCGGCCGCCAGTTCCGGACGGTCGGACTTGACCATCTTTTCGCTGACGAACCGGGCCTGGCCGGCTTCTGCGCCGCCGACGGTTTCCACGGGGGCCGAGCCGCCTTCTTCCGCCGCCGCGAAGGCGGTGGGGCGCACGGTGATCACCTTCTTGGCGTCCGAGGTCTGGACGGTCTCGAGGGCGTTGCCGGCATAGATCGGGCGGGTGAAGGTGTCGGCCGAGACGACCTCGACGATCTCGCTGATCGGGGCAACATCCAGCTTTGCGGCGACGCGCGGCGCGAAGTTCTTGCCGCCCGAGGTGGCGGGCACGAGGATCGCGTCGTAGTTACCCGCCAGGGCCAGCACGGCGTCGGCCTGCGCCTCGGCCAGACCGTGGCCGAGAGCGTCGCTTTGGGCCAGCAGCACCTTGCGCACCCCGGTGATCTTGGCCGCTTGGGCGGCCACGGCGTCGGCGCCCGACCCCAGAACCAGCACGTCCACCTCGGACGACAGTTTCAGGGCGGCGGTGACCGTCTTGTGGGTGCCATCGCGCAGGTGCGCGTTGTCGTTATCGGCGACGACGAGAACGGCCATCAGAGCACCCCCGCGGTTTTCAGCTTGGAAACGAGATCGGCGGCGGTTTCGAGCTTGACGCCCGCCGAACGCTTGGCGGGCTCGGCCACCTTGACCACCTTGAGACGCGGCGCGACATCGACGCCGTAGTCGGCGACGGTCTTGCTGGCGATCTCTTTCTTCTTGGCCTTCATGATGTTGGGCAAGGAGGCGTAGCGCGGCTCGTTGAGGCGCAGGTCGGCGGTGATCACGGCCGGCAGATCGACGTCCAGCACCTGCAGGCCGCCATCGACCTCGCGGGTGACCTTGGCGGTCGAACCGGAAACCTCGACGGCCGAGGCATAGGTGGCTTGCGGCCAGCCCAGCAGGGCCGACAGCATCTGGCCGACGGCGTTGTTGTCGCCGTCGATGGCCTGCTTGCCCATCAGGATCAGGTTCGGCTGTTCCTCGGCGGCGACGGCGGCCAGCAGCTTGGCGACGGCCAGCGGCTCGGGATCGGCGTCGGTGACGATCAGGATGCCGCGATCGCCGCCCATGGCCAGGGCGGTGCGAATGGTTTCCTGCGCCTGTTGCGGACCAATGCTGACCACCACGATCTCGGTGGCGACGCCCTTTTCCTTGAGACGCACGGCTTCCTCGACCGCGATCTCACAGAAGGGGTTCATCGACATCTTGACGTTCGCAAGGTCGACTCCGGTCTGATCGGGCTTCACCCGGACCTTCACATTGTAATCTATAACCCGTTTGACCGGGACCAGAACCTTCATCGGTCTACGCCGCCTCCTGGCTAGTTTTTCCTGCCTGCGCCGACGGAATTAGCGCGTTGCGGCAGGTTTGCAAGTTTCCCCTGACGTAAGCGTAATGCATTATCGGCCGAGGCGTTCAAACAATCGTAGGCCACTTGCGCGGCCGCGTCTGCTGCGCTGCACACTGAAGCTGAGGATTGGCGTGGCGCCGCGCTGGCGCGGGTGTGCGTAGAACCCTCTGGCCACTGGCTCGGCGGGCGATTATGAGGCGTTCATGAAGAGCAACATCATCCAGCTGCAGAAGATCTTCTTCGGCATCTTCCTGGTCTCGTGCGCCAGCGTCTTCGCCTACCACTATTTTTATGTGTGGCCGAAGGAGCGCTGCGGCGAGCGCGGCGGCGCCTGGGCGGAGAAGTGGATGAAGTGCGGCACGGTCTACCCGATCGAGCGCCTGACCATGCGGCCGTCGAACCTTCCGCCGATCAATACCGACCCGCAGAAGATGGAAGGTCCGTCGGTGTCTCGGCCGGCGAAGTAGATAAGACCCTTTCCCTCTGGGAGAGGGTTTCTCGAACGCCCCCTACCGCGTCGCCCCCGGCTTCCACAGCACGTCTGCCGCGCCGTCGTCATTGGCCCGGCGGGAGGCCACGAACAGCAGGTCCGAAAGGCGGTTCAGGTACTTGAGCGCCGGCTCGCTGACGATTTCGCCCTCCACGCTCATCAGCTCCACGACCGAGCGTTCGGCTCGCCGGCAGACAGTGCGGGCCACGTGCAGGGCGGCCGAGGCGGGCGAGCCGGCCGGCAGCACGAACGAGGTCAGGGGCGAGAGCCTGGCGTTGATCATGTCGATCTCGCGCTCCAGCCGCTCGACCTGGCTGTCGACCACCCTAAGCGGCTCCCATTCCGGCTTTTCGTTCTGCTCGGGGGTGGCCAGGTCCGCGCCCAGGTCGAACAGGTCGTTCTGGATGCGCTCAAGCAGGGCGTCGAGTTCGGCGTCTGCCTTCGTGTGCTGGCGCGCCACGCCGATACAGGCGTTGGCCTCGTCGACTCCGCCATAGGCCTCAACCCGTATCGACGCCTTGCTGACCGGCTGTCCGGTCGAAAGCCGGGTCAGACCCTTGTCACCGGTGCGGGTGTAGATGCAGTTGAGCGTCACCATGGGTCGAAGGTTCCGTGTTGGCCGCGCCAGTGGCAAGGCGCCCTGGGGCAAGATGTCCTAGCGCGAATGGCGCAACCCTCTGGCTTACTCGACCATTAGGGGAGTCTGGTTTAGCGACCGCGCCACCAGAAGGCGGCCATCAAAACCACCACCGCCAGGAACTGCAGCGCCACGCGCAGGCGCATCAGCTTGTTGGAATGGGAACGTCCGAAGTCGCCGCCCTTGAACAGGGCGAAGATGCCGAAGCAGAGCGTGATCAACACGGCGCCAAGGGTGACGGGGACGAGAAGGTCGAACAGTTTGTCCATGGCGGCAAACTAGGCGCTCGCTCCAGGCTTGGCCAGAGCGTCTCGCAGCGCACCGAGAAGGGGAGGGTCCCCCGACCGCCGTTTGATCCGGCGTACCGATCCGACACTGCGTTCGTCGACTCTGTTCGTTGAGTGCATTTGTCGCAGTGACGCAGATCTACCGGTACCATACACAGCTCAAACGCTGCTGTTCGGCGATTTTAGTTCAGTTCCGAGTTGCAACCCCTTGAAGCTGAGGGTACACGCGCCAACTTCGAATTTCCGTACGCGTTCGCTGAACATGATCAATTCCTCACCGCAGGTCATGTCAGCGCCATTTCCCAGCGGCGAGGCAGGAGAGACCCGATGGCTCAGAGCGCCCGCAGCGCCGACGCCGCCGCCGATTTTTCCGCGTCCGAGCGCGATGAAGCCATGGTGGAAGTCCGCCAATTGATCACCGACCTGCGCGACGCCGCTCAGGATGGCCGCGCCCTGGCGCTCCGATACGCCGAGGTTCTTCAGAACGTCGTCGATGAATATTGCATTGAATTCGAGAAGCGCGCGGAAGCCGCGCTTGCTCGCCTGGAGTCCGTCGCATGAGTTTTGTCGCTTTGAATCCCGGGTACAACACCGAAACCCCGATCAAGATGACCCGCCGGGCGCTGGCCAAGCAGCACACGCGCGAGCGCGTCCTGTCGGCCGCCCGCCGCCTGTTCACCGAGCGTGGCTATGAGGGGGCGACCATCCGCGATATCGCCCAGGCCGCCGGCATGTCGACGGGCGCCGTCTTCGCCAGCTTCGCCGACAAGAGCGAGTTGTTCGACGAGATCCTGACCGCCGACTACGAGGTCATCTACGCTCAGATGAAGCAGGCTGGCGCCAATGCCGTCAGCGTCGAGGAAGGCGTGATCGGCATGTTCGCCGTCGCCTACGGCTTCCATGTTGAGCAACTGCCCCTGTTGCAGGCCAGCATCGCCGTGTCCTGGACCCGGTCGGAAACCGCCGAGCGCCGTAACCGCGGTCACCTGAAGCACATCTTCACTTTGCTGAGTGACGTGCTGATCCGCGGCGTCGAACGCGGCGAGCTTAAAGCCGCCGCCGACACTAAGCTGCTCGCCGAGATCATCTGGGACGTGTATGTCGCCAACTATCGCCGGGCGATCTTCGACGCCTGGACGGTTGAGGCACTGCTGTCGCGACTTTCGGATCAACTGAAGGTCATTCTGGCGGGCGCGCGCGCTTAAGAACCGACCGGGGGCGGCCGCCCCTTGCCGGAGAGGCCGCTCCCAGATGCATTTGTGACGCAGGCTATCCGGGGGGACGGTGCTTGGGCGTACGGGAAGAGCAGAAACAGGCGACGCGTGAGAAGGTCCTCGAGGCCGCGCGAGACCTGTTCAACGACACGGGCTACGACGAGACGACGATCCGCGCGATCGCCGAACGGGCGGGCGTTTCGGTCGGCAGCGTCTTCACAACCTTCGCCTCCAAGGCCGAGGTGCTGAGCCACGTCATGGAGACGCGACTGGCCGACCTCTACGCCGAGTTCGACCGGGTGGTGCCGTTCCTGCGCGGTGCGACCGCCGACCGTCTGTCCTCGATCTTCGCCATCCACTACGCGTTCGAGACGCGCCGGGTGAAGCTGTTCCTGGCCCACATCGCCGCGTCCTACAGCCCCTCCAACGACCCTGGCGTCACCCCCTACGGCCGCAATGTACGGCTCAATTCCATGCTCCGCGAGGTGCTGGACGACGGAAAGACGCGCGGCGACGTACGGCTCGATCTTGACTCCGACCTGACCATCAATGTGCTCAAGGCCGCCTATGCCTGGAACTATCGCCTGGCTGCGGCCAACGGGGCCCAGGCCAACGAGCTAGCGGCCGCCATGGACCAGCAGATCGTGTTCATCGCCGAAGGCTGGCGGCCGCGTTAAGACAGCGCGCGGATCAGGGTGTCAAAGGCTTGCCGCGTGGGCTGGACCAGCTTCACGACCCCGGTCCCCTTGAACGCGTAGACCATCACCGCCGTCAGGCTGAGCAACAGTGCGTTTTCCACGGCCGAAGCGGCCCTGGTGTCTTGGGCGAAAGCGCGCAGACGTCGATATGGGCGGGGCATCAGTGTCCTTTTTCGGGATCGAGAATCCTCCAGCCGGCAAGTGTGAGGCCGCACGTCTTGAAGCCTCTCCCGCTGGGAGAGGGTTTCAAATTGCAGGCTAAACCTTTGTCAGCCGCAGATCCTGATAGTCATACGAGAAGTCCGCCAGCGGCGAGACCGCCCGCATCGTGGCCCCCACAACCACCCCGGCCTTGACCTCGAACACCATGAACGCGTCCTCTTGCGAGCGGTCCTCGAACCGCGTGCGGAACGTATCCCCATCGAAGGTTTCCAGCGTGCCGCGCAGAGCGGGGGTCTTGTCGAAGGCGATCTTGAGCCCCTTCTTCACCACGCTGACCGTGATCGTGCCGTACCAGGGATCGCGGTAGGTCCCGACATAGGCGGCCAGCGGTAGGCTTGGCTTGACGCCGCCGCCCTTGGGGGTGACGGCCTCGGCGGCGTCCTTGATGGTCTTGGCGTCGGTGGTGGCCTGGACTCGCTTGGACGAGCCGATCCAGTCGAAGTCGGCGCGGCCCTGCAGCCGATCGGGGCCGCCATAGCGCAACGCCCGGAAGAGCGGGGCCTCCTCCGCGTTGGTCATCACCATGATCCCCGACTTCCGGCCCGGCAGCAGACCCGTATAGGAGATGAAGCCGGCCAGACCGCCGGTGTGCGACAGCAGCCGCTCGCCGCGATGGTCCTGGATGAACCAGCCCAGGCCATAGGCCTGCATCGTCGGGCGCACGGGGTTGTCGGCGGTAGGGCCGTCGGTCCAGGCGGTGATGGTGTGGGGCTTCCACATCTCGCGCGACGAGGCCTCGGTCCACAGCTTTAGCCCGCCGGGCGTCGCGCCCAGCCCCAGCTGGACCTGCAGCCACTTGCCGATGTCGCGCGCGGAGGTGTTGAGACCGCCCGCCGCTCCAGCGGCGCCGAAACTGCCGTCGAACGGCAGCACGGTCTGCGGTCCCAGGCCCCGCACCGGCGGACCCATCCGCGCATGCGGCTCGGCCCGCGATCGATCGCCGATCATTGAGGGCAGGGGCACGCTGTCGCTCATGCCCAGGGGATCCAGGATCCGCGTCTGGATGAAGTCTTCCCAGGGCTTGCCGGTGACGGCGGCGATCACCTCGCCGGCCACCACATAGAGCACGTTGTCATAGGCGTAGCCGGTGCGGAAACCCTCGCCCAGCGGCAGGTGCTTCATGCCGGCCACGATGTCGGCGCGGCTGTGGGTGGGGTTGGGCCAGATCATCAGGTCGCCGGCCCCCAGGGTCAGGCCGCTGCGGTGGCACAGCAGGTCGCGCACCGTCATCAGCTTGGTGACCACCGGGTCGCTCATCTCGAAACTGGGCAGATAACGCGTGACCGGCGCATCCCACTCGACCTTGCCGGCCTCGACCAGCATGGCCAAGGCGGCGGCGGTGAAGGCCTTGGTGTTGGACGCCACGCCAAACAGGGTGGAGTCGGTGACCCTGTCGGTCCCGCCCATTCGCTTGACGCCATAGCCCTTGGCCAGGGTGATCTGGCCGTCCTCGACCACGCAGATCCCCAGGCCCGGCTCGTCTGGGAACGCGGCCATCACCTGCTGGGCGTAGAGGTCGATCGCGGCGGCGGCCTGGCCGGTCTCGGCGGCCCGCGCCGAACGCGGCGTGGCGACCAGGGCGCCGGCCCCGACGGTGGCGAAGGCCGACAACAGGGCGGCGCGGCGGGTGGTGGCGATCATGCGGGGTCCTCGTATAGAGGCCGCAGCTAAGCCTGCGTCGGTGTTTGGGGCAAGGCGCGCGGCGCGCGACGGCCATCGACGCGGCGCGGGATCAATGCATAGTCCGAGGAAGATGCAGGAAACGGAAATGCTTGACCTCACGCGACGCGGCCTTGTCGGGGCCATTGGCCTGGGCGCAGTGACCTTCCCAGGCGTCGGCCTGGCCGCCGCCCAGCCGTTCTTCGCGCGCACCGGCCTGCCGATTGGGTTGCAGCTCTACACCCTTGCCGACCAGGCCAAGGCCGATCTGGAGGGCACGCTGCGCGCCGTCGCCGCGATCGGCTTCAAGACCATCGAACTGGCGGGCTATCAGGGCCGCACCCCGGCTCAGCTGCGCGCTGCGATGGACGCCGTGGGGCTGAGCACGCCCAGCGCCCACGTCCAGGTCCAGGCCCAGGGCGGCGAGTCCAGCCTCGACGGCGACCTGTCGCGGCTGGCCGACGAGGCCCACATCCTGGGGGTCAAGCGGATCGTCATGCCGATCTTCTACACGCCCGCGCGCTTCGACCTGAAGCCCCGCGCGGGCGAGGCGTTCGGCCAGGTCCTGGGCCGGATCGGCGGCGCCATGACCGCCGACGACTGGAGCTTCAACGCCGACTTCCTCAACGCCAAGGGCGCGGTGCTGGCCAAGTCCGGGCTGAGGCTGGCCTATCACAATCACAATCCCGAGTTCCGGCTCCTAGCGGACGGCAAGCCCGGCGCACGCACCGGCTACGAGATCCTGCTGGCCCGCACCGATCCAACCCTGGTCGAGTTCGAGATGGACGCCGGCTGGGTCGCCGCGGCGGGCCAGGACCCCTTCGCTCTGCTGAAGGCCCACCCGGGCCGGTTCACGGCCATGCACGTCAAGGACATCAAGGCGACGACCAAGCCCAACTTCGTGTTCGTCCAGGACCCGACCGAGGTGGGCTCCGGCATGATCGACTGGACGCGGTTGCTGCCGGCCGCCTACGCCGCCGGGGTGCGCGACTTCTTCGTCGAGCAGGAGCCGCCGTTCGCGCATTCGCGGCTGGAGTCGGTGGGGGTGAGTTATGGGTATCTGGCGGGGTTGAGGGCGTAGGGTCGAGTAATCCCTCTCTCATGGAGAGAGGGAGGGGCCCGCCGCCGAAGGCGGTGGGAGGGTGAGAGGTTACACCCTCGCCGATCGGAGCACCGCCAGGATGTCGTCCGCTACCCCGCCGGGGTCGGCCAACACGCGCTCGTTGTTGAACCTCAGAACCTTGTACCCGAAGAGCTTCAGCGTTTGAGTGCGACGCGCGTCATAGTCTTCACGCCCCTCGTGAGCGACGCCGTCCAACTCAACGATCACCTTCGCCGACTCGCAGACGAAGTCCGCGAAGTAGCGGTCTATCGAGACTTGTCGCAGGAACCTGAACCCGCCCAGCCGGCGGTTTCGGACAAGTTTCCAGACCACCCTCTCGGCCAAGGTCTGGTTCTGACGAAGGCGACGAGCGTTGGCGGCCGTGTCCACGGCGAGAGCTTGAGCCAAGGCCGTGGACGCATTCAACGGAAGAAACCAGGATTTTCCGGTGGGCGGTGAAACCTCTCACCCTCCCACCGCTGCGCGGCGGGCCCCTCCCTCTCTCTATGAGAGAGGGTTTTCGAGGTCCGACAACCATCCTTCTCGGACCCTGGGCCAGCCGTCAGGCAATACGACTGTCATCCCGGACAAGCGCGTAGCGCGCTGATCCGGGACCGGGGCGGCGGGGCTAGTTCCCCTCCTCCAGCAGCCGTCTCGCGATCACCTGCGCCTGGATCTCGCCGGCGCCTTCGAAGATGTTGAGAATCCGCGCGTCGGCCAGCAATCGGCTGGCGACATATTCCACGGCGAAGCCGTTGCCGCCGTGGATCTGCAGGGCGTTGTCGGCGGCGGCCCAGGCGACGCGGGCGGCGATCAGCTTGGCCATGCCGGCCTCGAGGTCGCAGCGCTTGCCCTCGTCCTTCTGGCGGGCGGCGAAATAGGTCAGCTGGCGCACGCCCATGATCTCGGCGGCCATCATCGCCAGCTTGTTGTGGACGCGGGGGAACTCGAAGATCGCCTGGCCGAACTGCTGGCGGTCCAGGGCGTAGGCCAGGCCGGTTTCCAGCGCCGCCTGGGCCACGCCGACGGCGCGGGCGGCGGTCTGGATGCGGGCGCTCTCGAAGGTGGCCATCAGCTGCTTGAAGCCCTGGCCGGGCACGCCGCCCAGCAGGTTCTCGGCCTTCACCGTGAAGCCGTCGAAGGCCAGCTCATATTCCTTCATGCCGCGATAGCCGATCACCCCGATCTCGCCGCCGCTCATGCCGTCGGCGGGGAAGGGCGCCTCATCCGTGCCGCGCGGCTTCTCGGCCAGCAGCATTGACAGGCCGCGATAGTCGCTGGTGTCGGCTTCGGTGCGGACCAGCAGGGTCATGACGTCGGCGCGGGCGGCGTGGGTGATCCAGGTCTTGTTCCCGGTCACTAGATAGGCGTCGCCGGTCAGGGTCGCACGGGTGCGCAGGCTGCCCAGGTCCGACCCGGTGTTGGGCTCGGTAAAGACGGCGGTCGGCAGGATCGAGGCGTCGGCGATCTTCGGCAGCCAGTAGTGCTTCTGCGCCTCGGTGCCGCCGGTCAGGATCAGCTCACCGGCGATCTCCGAGCGGGTAGCCAGCGAGCCGACGCCGATCCAGGCCCGCGACAGCTCCTCGGAGACCACGCACATGGCCATCTTGCCCATGCCGGCCCCGCCATATTCCTCGGGGATGGTCAGGCCAAACACCCCCAGGGCGCCCAGTTCCTCGACCAGTTCGATGGGGATCAGCTCGTCCTTCAGGTGCCATTGGTGGGCGAAGGGCGTGACCTTCTCCTCGGCGAAGGCGTGGAACTGGTCGCGGATCATCTCGAAGGTTTCGTCGAGGCCGGTGTTTTCCAGCGTAGGGCGACCTCGGGCCTCGGCCAGTCGCCGGGCGATGCGGGTCTTCACCGCCTGGGTGCCGCCCTCGACCATCAGCTTCATCAGGCCGTTGGAATAAAGCCGGTTCAAAACGGCCCGGTCGGTGACCAGATGAGCGGGGCGGACGATCTCGCCCTGGTTCATCGGCACGCCGCCGACCAGCTGGGCGCAGTATTCGGAAAACAGCAGTTGGGCCAGCAGGGCCTCGATCTCGCCGAACCGGCCCTCGGCCTCCAGCCGCTCGGCCCAGCCGGCGACCTGGTTCAGCAGCTCGGCATAGGCGGCGTACCAGCCATAGCCGTGCACCTGGTGCTGCTTGTCATCGGCCAGCTTGCGGTCGATCTTGCCGCCTGCGCCCGTGATCGCGGCCTTCACCGCCGGCTTGGCCTCGGCGACGAACAGCTGGGCGGCGCTGGCGGCTTCGCGCAACAGCACGGTCAGACCCGGCAGGATCAAGCTTTCCGAAGTTTCCTGAACGACCGTATCGGTCATGGCTTGCTCCCGTGCGCCAAACAGTTGTTTTCTTTTACTCTGGAGCCTTTCGCACCTGCGAGCAATGCCGCAGTGCAACATAATGGGGGGCCAAAGGCTAAAAAGGCAGGGAACAAGCATGCTCGTCGTCCATCACCTCAACGAATCGCGCTCGCAGCGGATCCTCTGGCTGCTGGAGGAGCTCTCCCTGCCCTACGAGATCCGGTTCTACGAACGCGACAAGCAGACCCGCTTGGCGCCGCAAGCCCTGCTGCACGTGCACCCGCTGGGCAAGTCGCCGGTGCTGACCGACGGCGACGCCACGATCATCGAGAGCGGGGCGATCACCGACTATGTCATCCGCCGCCACGCCGGCGGCAAGCTGGCGCCCGATCCGGCCTCGGCCGACTACGACGCCTATCAGCAGTGGCTGCACTATGCCGAGGGCTCGGCCATGCTGCCGATGCTGCTGCGGATGTATGTCGGCCGGCTGGGCGAGGCCGGCGCGCCGCTGCACCCGCGCATCGAGAGCGAGATCGCCAATCATCTGGCCTATGTCGAGGGGGCGCTGGAGGGCCGCGACTTCTTCGTCGGCGACGGCTTGACCGGCGCCGACATCCAGATGAGCTTCATCGCCGAGGTCGCCAAGGCGCACGGCAAGCTCGCCGACTATCCGAACCTGGCCGCCTGGATCGAGCGCATGCATGCGCGTCCGGCCTGGCAGGCGGCGCTGGAAAAGAGCGGGCCGTACAAGCTGGGGGAATAGGACGCTCTGAAACCTTCTCCCGGAGGGAGAGGGTTTCGCAAGTCCTCAACCCACCTGGAAGTAAGCCGTGTCGCTGCCCTCGGAGTGGGCGACCACCATCACATCCATCTCGACCCCGTCGTCGAGGGTCAGGCGGGCGCGGCCGGCGCGGAAGGCTTCGCGCATGGCGTCGGGGTCGCCGGTCACGGCGCCCTTGCCGCCCCGCGAGCCGTTCAGTTCATTGACGAGATGGACGGCGAATTCGACGGGGCGGCTTTCGCGGGCCACGAGGAGCGCGCCGGTACCGATGCGCGCGGGCTTTGAAGGTTTAGGCATGAATGGTGAACGGCCGAGGCGGCGTTTAGCTGCACCACGTACGGCGTGGAAAATTCTTAGATGAACGAAATCTGTCGGCGCGCCGCCCGTCGCCGTTCAGCTTCACCTTGTCATGGTGTGCCTCAAGGGGCCGGTACGCTCCGCACCATTCGCAAGGGACCACGACCATGAGCATCATCATTCTGACCAAGAAGATCGGCCTCAAGCAAATTGGGATGGGCCTGGCCATGACCGCCACCGCCCTGACCCTGGCTGTTGCTCCCACCAGCGCCAGCGCCATGTCGCAGAAGCTGGGCGGCGTCATCGGCTGCAACGCCTCGGGCGGCAAGCAGGAAGTCGGCGCCGTGATCGGCGGCCTGCTGGGCGCCGTCGCTGGCAATAAGCTGGCCAAGCATGACCGCAGCACGGGCACGGCCATCGGCGCCGTGGTCGGCGCGGGCGCGGGCTCCTATGCCGGCTGCCAGATGCAGAAGACCCGCGCTGCGGAAAATGCCGGCGGGGCCTACACCAGCGACGGCATCCGGCTCGCCGACTCGGTCGAGGCCGCGCCGATGACCGCGATCAAGGGCAAGTACGTCGCCCGCTCGACCCTGAACCTGCGCGGCGCGGCCTCGACCCGCAGCGCCAAGATCGGCTCGGTCCAGGCCGGCGAAGTGTTCCAGGCCCTGGGCCGCACCGGCGACGGCAAGTGGATCCTCGTCGGCCAGGACGGCGTCGGCGTCGGCTATGTCAGCAGCGCCTACGTCTATCGCGCCTAGGCCCCAACCGGTTCTGGCGGGCCGCTTAGCGTAAAGGCCCGCCCGTGCGGCAAGCCCGTCTGTCCCCCGGCAGGCGGGCTTGTTCGTGCCCTCAGATTCCACTCATCCCGACGAAAGTCGGGATGTGGATTCACACTTGAAGTGCAACAGGGCGTAGACCTCGGCGGGTGTCTGGAAGCCCAGGCACTTTCGAGGCGTGTGGTTGTGGAGCCTGTTGAGCCACAGGATGTCGTCCAG
>NZ_JAFCUB010000013.1:0-89876 GCF_049896325.1 Caulobacter sp. DWP3-1-3b2 | reverse complement strand
CCCGGCGGATCGTCGGTTGGCGCGCCAGCCGCACGGCCCACACCAGCTTCGTGCTCGACGCCCTGGAGCAGGCCCTTCACGACCGCCGGCCGGCGCATCGGGCGGGCCTGGTTCATCACAGCGACCGCGGAAGCCAGTATGTCTCGATCAAATACACCGAGCGTCTGGCCGAGGCCGGCATCGAGCCCTCCGTCGGCAGCGTCGGCGACAGCTATGACAACGCCTTGGCCGAGACGATCAACGGCCTCTACAAAGCCGAGGTCATCCATCGGCGTGGACCGTGGAAGTCCTTCGAGGCCGTCGAGTTCGCCACGCTAGAATGGGTCGACTGGTTCAATAACAGGCGGCTCTTGGAGCCCATCGGCAACATCCCGCCGGCGGAAGCCGAAGCCACCTACTATGCCACGCTCGCCCAACCCGCTATGGCGGCATAACTTAAACCAAATGGCCTCCGGCAAACCCGGCGCGGTTCAATCGGCCTCGAGTAGCGCGATCGCGTCAGTTGCTCCCGTATCTGAGGCGCGCCGGTGGGTCTTGCGGTCAGCCGCTTTCGTGGCCTTGGTCTTCGCCGTGGTGGCCATGATCGACTTCCAAGTTAGGGGTGCGCGCGATTAACTCTGTCGGGGCACTACAGTTCCGCTCCCACAGTGCGCTGGCCGCCGCCGCGGTGGCGCAGTTCGGGCGCGTCGATGTCTGGATCAACAACGTCGGTGTCGGCGCCCTAGGGTACTTCTGGGACATTCCGATTGAGGACCATGCCCGCGTGGTCGATGTGAACCTGAAGGGCCTGATCTTCGGGGCCCACGCAGCGCTGAAGCAGTTCCGCAGCCAGGGTTATGGCACCTTGATCAATACCGGCTCGGTCGACAGCGAGACGCCGTTGGCGCTGCAGAACACCTATGCCTCGACCAAGGCCGGCGTTCTCAGCCTCAGCCGCAGCTTGAACGAGGAGCTGAAGCTGGCCGGCGAGACGGGGATCAAGGTCGGCACCATCATGCCCTGGGCGGTCGATACCCCCTGGTGGATCCACGCCGCCAACTACACCGGCCACGCGCCGCGCATGGCGATGATGGACGACCCGCAGATCGTCGTCGACGCCATCATCGACGCCTGCCTGGACCCGAAGGAAGAGCAGCCGGTCGGCTGGAAGGCCAAGGCTGGAGACCTTTCCCACCACCTCATGCCAAAGATGACCGAACGCATGTCGGCCAAGCTCTCCAAGGCTGAATCAGAAAAGGCCTCTTTCGCGCCCGACAACACGGGCGCGATCTATGAGCCGATGGATGACGGCCTGCGGATGGACGGCGGTCTGCGCGAGCGGATGAAGCGCGAGGATGAGGCCCACACCTGAGGCCGCCTACGTCTTCAGGGCGGTAGGTTTCCCCGAGCGTGATCGGCCCGACAGGCGGTGGGACCGTTTTGCTTGGACCTCGGAACGAATGACCGCCTGAGCGGCTCCTAGGGAAGACATTTAAGGAGGTCCCATGTCCATTCTCGACAAGGCCATTGCGGCCGTCACCCCGCCCGTCAGCGACGAGAAGCGCGCTGAAGCCCATGCCAAGGCCCGCGCCGCCGCCGAGCCGGACGATTGGCTGTCGCAGGTGCTCGATCACCATGAGGAAATCGATACGGCGTTCGCGGCGGTTAAGGCGGCAACCAAGGCTGTCGCGTGGCGCAAGGCGGAGAAGACGCTGGGCGCTTTGTTGACCGGCCACTCCATGGCCGAGGAGGCGGTGATCTACCCGGCCCTGGCCCAGGCGGGGAAGCAGGGACACGCCAATACGGCCTATGCCGAACAGACGGCGGCCAAGATGCAGATGGCGGCGCTCGAGGTCATGGACCCGATGAGCGAGGACTACCTCGACAAGCTCGGCCACTTGGAAGGCGCGGTGAAGACCCATGTATACCAAGAGGAAAGCGACTGGTTTCTCGACATGAAGGAGAAGGCGCCGGCCGAGGCTCAGGCGCATGCGACGGCGCGGTACCGCGAGGAGGCGGGGCGATATTTCGAGGGTGGTCTGCTTATCAGCGGCGTTGCCGGGGAAGACCGGTCGTTCGCGCCGGATGAGCCTGTCGAGACCTATCAAAAACCGCTGGGCTGAGATTTCTGGGGAGAGGAAGGCTTTCCCCTGCGGCGGAGCCTCTGGGTCTCGGCCGACCCCTTCTGCGGGAACACCCCGCAACGCCCCGGGATGGGGAGCAGTGGCGGGACCGAGCACGCCCGCCGGTCGTGATGCGGCTCCTACTGGTCCGCCCCTTGGCGGCCCGCCTGGCCGGTGGCCAGGCTTCTTGCAGCCCTCAAATCGCCATGTGAGGCCAGGCTGCCCCACTCCTGTGCACAGGTTTGCAACGCCGTCTCCCGAGAGGGTTGAATTCAACACCCCACTTATTATCTAGTGAACGAGACACTGGCGCACGAGGAATATGGACATTGAGACATCGCAGCGTAGCGACGCAGCTGTCCTTCGCGCTCAACAGCGCGGCGAACCGGATGGTGCGACTGCACAAGCCAATTCTGGAGCCGCTTGGCCTGACGTTCCCACAGTATCTGGTGATCCTCGACCTTCTGGACGGAGCGCCCGTCACAGTCGGTAAGCTTGGCGCTCGCCTCGACATGGATACTGGGACGATCACCCCCCTGTTGAAGCGGCTGGATGCTGCGGGGCTGGTCACGCGGAAACGCGACCCGAATGACGAACGCCGTGTTCAGGTCGATCTTACCTCGCGCGCAAGGGCGCTTGAGCCCGAAATCCGCGGTGTCACCGACCGGATTAAGTCGGCCTGTCAGCTGACGGACAAGGGTGTGGACGAGCTTCGTCGAGCGCTCGAAGCGCTGGCGCACCCTGCAGACAATTGAAACTTTCAACGAACGGAACAACGACCATGAAGATCGGCATCCTTGGCACAGGCCACATCGGCAAGACCTTGGTGAAGAGGCTGAGTGCGGCGGGGCACGAGGTAAAGGTGGCCAACTCGCGGGGGCCGGAGACGATCGACGCCGACGTGCTGTCATCAGGGGCCAAGGCGGTAACGACCCAGGAGGCTGTCGCTGACGTCGAGGTGATTATCCTCTCCATCCCGCTCAACCGCATACCCGAGATCGCGCCGCTGATCGCCAATACGCCGGAGGGGACGGTCGTGATCGACACCTCCAACTATTACCCGTTCCGTGACGACAAGATCGAAGCGATCGAAGCCGGCCAGACCGAAAGCCTCTGGGTCGTCGAACAACTCGGCCGGCCGATCGCCAAAGCATGGAACGCGATTGGGTCCGCCTCCCTGGCCAACAAGGCCGCGCCCAAGGGAACGCAGGGTCGGATCGCTCTTCCGGTGGCCGCCAATCGCGATCGAGATCGTGAAGTCGCCATGGCGCTGGTCGAGGACACAGGGTTGGACGCTTTCGCCGCCGGCACGCTCGCCGAGTCCTGGCGTCAGCAGCCGGGTGCGCCGGCCTACTGCACGGATCTGACGCGTGAGGAGATGGGGGCAGCCCTGGCCGCAGCCGAGCGACAACGACTGCCCGCGCGGCGGGACCTGGGGGTTGCGGTGATGCAGGAGCGTCTTGGCGACGGAACAACCAATCCCGATGCAGACTGGGGCGTAAGACTGGTCCGCGCGATCAACATGTAACGGCTCCCGTAGTACAGCGACGTCACTCTGGGGGTGGCCGAGCGGAGCGATACCCATCCCGTGGGATCTTCGTTTTGCTCGGCAGGCTGCGCGGGTGATGAGGCAGAACGAGCGGCGGCTATCCGTCGCCCCAGTTCTTCAGGACGCCGTTCGGCACGAGCTCACCCACCAGGTTGACCCACGCCGATTGCCTCGCGTCCCAACTGACCGCGATGAGCTGGGCGCCGCCGTCGAACCTGAACCAGCCGCGGATCACACGGCCGTCCTTGGGCGCGGTTTCCGCAGGGTGGGGCGCGATCATCGGTTCATCGGCCCGCTACCGCCCTAGACCTCTTCGCCTTCGGCTTCGACCGCCACAGAGGCGGCCCCGCCGAGCGCTTCATAACGGCGCGCCGAGAGCCATTGCAGGCGCTTGGCTTGGGTGAGGAGAACCCGGCGCAGACCGCCCTGGACCTTGCGCTCCGAAATTACCTGGGCGAGCCGCGAGAGGATCAAGGCGCGCCTGGCGATCCTGAAGTCGGGGTGCGAGCGCAGCTCGTGGACCCGCTCGGAGACGATACGGCCGCGTAACGACGGGGGAGGCTCGACCGCGAGGTCGCCAGGCGGCGGATCCTTCTCGTTGAGGATGGCCTTGAACTGCGACCCCTGGACGGCTCGGTCTGTGATCAGCCGTTCGAGCGCATCGAGGTGCTGGCGGGCGGCCATGTCGGCGCGGTTTGAGTCCTGGAACTGGGGCAGGGGCCAGACCTCGATCTCGAAGACCTCGAAGGGATCGAGGACCGACATGGCCACGGCGTCGGTGCGCTGGTTGGTCAGGTGGCGGCGGATGCGGGTGCGCAGCCGCTCGTTGGTCTGGCCGACATAGATCGGCTCGCCGTCATAGTCGAAGAAGGCATAGACGCCCCACTTGTAGTTGCCCACGAAGGGGCGGGCGCCGGAGGGATCGTCGAAGGGGGAGTCCAGGAACGTCGTCAGGTTCTGACGGAGATCCTCGGTCTCGAACGGCGGAAAGTTGACGGCGTCGGGATTGCGTCTGGGGACGTCGGTCACGCCACCTCTCGCGCCTCGATCGCTTCGGCCAGTAGCGGTTCAAGGACGTGCTGGGCCAGGTGGCGCACGACATCGACGACCACGCCGTCGCCGGTCAAGTGGTAGGCCTCGTTGTAGTTCTTCGGCAGCTTGTAGTCGTCCGGCAGGCCCATCAGTCGGGCGGTCTCGCGCGCCGAGATCAGGCGTGAGCGGATCTTCTTGCCATCAATGACCAAGATCACCTGGCGGCTCGACCCGCCGGCCGGGGTCCGAAGGCAGCCGGACACGTCGTCAAACCTCACCTCTGCGCGCTGAACCTTCACGTCGCGCTCATCCAGCCGGGTGCGGTTATAGACCCCGCCGACCATGCGCCGGCCAGCGCGCATGGCGGCGGCAACCTTGGCGCGGTTGACCGGCGACATCTTGGCCAACAGGCGGTCGGTCTCCGCCGGGGTGTGCCAAGTGACGCTGGTCGGGTGCTCTTCGATCTCGTCGGCGAGGGTCCGAACGCGGTGACCCGGCGTCGGCACGTTCCACCAGAGCATGTTGCCCCGAACGGTCGCCGGCAGCGCCTCGACCGCCCGCCGCAGGGCCCGGGTGTGGAAGGGCTCAAGCGGCTCGGGTGACAACAGCGCCGGGTCGATCGGTACGTCATCCCGCACGCCGATGACGAACAGCCGCGGCCGGGACTGTGGGACGAACAGGTCGGCGTTGATCACCAGGGCGCCGCAGCGGTAGCCGACCTGGGCGAAGGTCCGGCAGATCGCCTCGAAGTCCTTGCCGCTGTGCGACGTCAGGGTGCCACAGACGTTTTCCAGGGCAATTAGCCTTGGGGCCCTACCTTCGGTCTTGAGCGCTCGGACCACGTCCCAGAACGGATAGAAGGTGCCTGAGCGCTCGCCCTTGAGACCCGCGCCGACCCCAGCCAGAGAGAGGTCCTGACAAGGGAACGAGCCCCACATCAAGTCGGCTGTGCCCGGCAGGTCGGCCGGCGTGATGGCGCGGATGTCGGCGACCTTCAGTTCCGCCGCGCCGAAGTTGGCCTGGTAGGTCAGGCCCTTCTTGAAGTCGAAGTCGTTGGCGAACAGGCAGGTCCAATCGAGGCCCAGCCCTTTGCGGGCCATGCCGCCGCCGGCGAAGAACTCGTAGAAGCTACCCATGGGCGCGGCGCTCGCTTGTCTGCGATGCTGCGGCCATTGGCTCCCGCGCCAGCTTTTCTTGCACGGCCTCGGCGATCCAGGTGTTGCGCGAGACATTGCCCGGGCGTGCGGCGCACGCGGCGTCGATGTCGGCGAAGGTCTCGGCCGCGAGGCGCAGGTTGATGCGGTCGAGACTGCGGACGGTAGCAATTGTCGAATCGGAATCCATGGAGCCACGTTGGCGCCTGCGTGGCGCCACGTCGAGCGATGTTTCTTGTTTTGTTCTGCGACGTGTTAGGTTGCCGCTCATGACTGGCGAGCGCGTCCGCAAGATCATTCATGTCGACATGGACGCCTTCTACGCGTCGGTTGAACAGCGCGATGACCCGAGCCTGAAGGGCAGGCCGGTCGCCGTCGGCTACCCTGAGAAGCGCGGGGTGGTGGCGGCCGCGAGTTATGAAGCCCGGCAGTTCGGGGTGCGCTCGGCGCTGCCGTCGACGACGGCGCTGCGCAAATGCCCCGAGCTGATCTTCCGGCCGCCACGGTTCGAGGTCTACAAGGCGGTGTCGCGGCACATCCACGCGATCTTCGCCGACTACACGCCGCTGATCGAGCCGCTGTCGCTCGACGAGGCGTATTTGGACGTCACCGACAATCTTCGCGGGATCCCGACGGCGTCGGCGACGGCCAAGGAGATCCGGGCGCGCATTTTGGAGGAGACCGGTCTGACGGCCTCGGCCGGCATCTCCTACTGTAAGTTCATCGCCAAACTGGCGTCGGACTTCCGCAAGCCGAACGGCCAGTATGTGGTGCCGCCAGATGCGGGCGAAGCCTTTGTCGAGGCGCTGCCGGTGACCAAGTTCTATGGGGTCGGGCCGGTGACGGCGGCCAAGATGCACAAGCTGGGCATCCAGACCGGCGCCGACCTGAAGCAGCAGTCGTTGGCGTTCCTGCAGGCGCACTTCGGCAAGTCTGGGCCTTGGTACTTCGACATCGCGCGCGGGCGGGACGAACGGCCGGTGCGGCCGGACCGGGAGCGCAAGTCGTCGGGGTCGGAGACCACTTTCGCGGCGGACCTGACCGACCCTGCGGCGATCGAGACCGGCGTGCTGGCGATTGCGGACGATGTCTGGGCCTGGTGTGAGAAGACCGGCGGCCGCGGGCGGACGGTGACCGTGAAGATCAAGTGGGCAGACTTCCAGCAGTCGACCCGCAGTCGGTCGCTGGGAGCGGCGATCGACAGCCGGGCTGTGCTGCATGAGGCGGCCTTGGCGCTGATCCGGTCGGTCTATCCGATGCCTAAGGGTATCCGTTTGGTGGGGGTGACCCTCTCCAACTTCGCCGGCGGGGAGTCTAAGCTCGCTGATGAGCTGTCGCTGCTGGACGAGTCGCGGCTGAGCGCATGAATAATAGCAAGGTGGGGCCGGGCGACCAGGTGGACGATCTCGAAGCGATGGCGCGGACGCTGGAGGCCAGCGGGACCTATCGGGTGCTGCGGCGCCTGGCGCCGCACGTGGCCGTCGCGCCGCCGCCCGGCGAGAAGGTCCGCCAGGGATTGGTGGTCGACGTCGAGACCACGGGGTTGGACGCCGCGCGGCACGAGATCATCGAGCTGGCCATGGTGCCGTTCACCTATGGGCTCGACGGGCAGATTTATGCGGTGGGCGCGCCGTTCCATGGGCTGCGGCAACCAGCCCAGCCGATCTCGTCAGAGATCACCGCGATCACGGGCATCACCGACGAGATGGTGGCCGGGCATTCTATCGATCCTGCGGCGGTCGGCTCGTTTGCGGCCGGAGCGGCGCTGGTGATCGCCCACAATGCAGGGTTCGACCGGCGGTTTCTGGAGCGGTTCTGCGAGACCTTTACCACCAAGGCCTGGGCCTGCTCGATGAGCCAGGTGGACTGGGCGGACGAAGGCCACGAGGGGACGAAGCTGGCCTATCTCGCGGCGGGGGCAGGGTTCTTCTACGAGCGGCATCGGGCGAGGAATGACTGCCTGGCGGCGGTCGCGCTGTTGGGGACGCCGTTGCCGCGGAGCGGACGGTTTGCGCTGGCGCAGCTGTTGGAGCGGGCGCGGCAGCCCACCTGGCGGGTGTGGGCGGAGAACTCGCCGTTTGACCTGAAGGACGTGCTGAAAGCCCGTGGCTATCGTTGGAACGGGGAGGGGAGCGGCTCGCCCAAGGCCTGGTTTATTGACGTCGCCGATGGCGCGAAGGAGACGGAGTTGGCCTTTCTGAAAGCGGAAATCTACCGAGGCGAAATCGAACTGCTGGTCCGAAGGATCGACGCGTACGACCGGTTTTCGGAGCGCTGCTGATATTAGTCAGACATTCGGCCCACGCCGATCAAGCGAACGATTAGTTGGCTTCTCCGCCAGTTCCATGTCTTCGGGCTTCCACCCGAGCCTTCGTCGCAACTTTCGCTTGCTCGATCGCCGTCCGAACCTCCGTTAGATTCTGCAGCTCGATCTGAGCTCGCTGAGGCGGCAGGTCCAGCAGGTCGAGGTTCATACGCTTGATGAAGTAGTAGGCCATCGAAAGCCGCACCTCGATGTCCCTACATCCGTCGTTCATATTGTAGTCGCGCTGGATCGCCTGCCTTTGATCTTCGGTGAGGCCGGGGTGTGGACAAAGCTTGAGCGTCGTTTTCGTTGTCCATTCAAGATCGTCACTCGGATTGTAGTCGGCTGACTTGAGGTCTCCGATTTCGTCGATCCGCGTCAGCACGAAATCTCGGAAATCCTCCTGCTCGCAACACCAGGCGCGGACATGCCAGCGATAGCCGTCGAAGGCCAAGGCGTGCGGCGCGATATCTCGGTGTCGCGAACTGGTCAGCGATTGATAACGAACACGCACAGCTCTGCGGGATCTAATCGCTGCGAGGATGACCTTCAGGCATTCAGGCTCGACGTGACGGGCAATGTCGGGTGCCATGTCCACGGACGGCATATCGCGAAACCATAGGTCCTCGCGCGGAAGCGCCCCGGTCAGCACGGCTCTAAGCTGAAGTAATAGCCGGTCAGCGGACACCCGAAGGAAGCGCGGCCGCATTCCCTTACCGGGAAGGAAAGCCTTCTCGGTGGCGTTGTACTCGATGTTCTCGGGTGCCGCCTCCCGGTATTGGCGGAGGTCAACCGACGCCTGTGGCTGTGAGATCTCGAAGGTCTCCTCGAGATCATTACGGTTTAGCCGGCCCTCCCAGAAAAGCTTCCATTCCACGAACTCCAGGCGCCGGCTGAGCGTCCAGCTCCGGCGATCATCGCGCTCGCTCATAAAAACCCCTATCGTCACTTGACGGGTGTTATAACTATACCCACATAGTTGCCAGATGGGTCGTGTTTTACGATCCACCGCTTTGGGCTCAGGGGCAAGGCTTGGGTCGGGGTTAACCTCAGAAGGGGGCGCAATGAGCCGAGAACACGTTTCCCACGCCGACATCGTGCGGTTCGCCGCCGACCGCGTGAATCTGCCGAAAGATAAGGCTGACGAATATCGCGCCCAGGCTCGCCGGCTGCGCGAGAAGCTGGAAGGCTATCTCGACGAGCATCCCGATTTCACCCTGAAGAAGATGATGCTATCCGGCAGCCTGGCGAAAGGCACCGCCCTCCGAACGCTGAACGACATCGACGTCGCATGCTACATTAGCGGCGCCGATGCGCCGCATAGCACTGCGGCGCTTCTGACCTACCTTGCTGAGCGCCTGCGCAAAGCCTTCCCGAATTTTTCGCCGGATCAGGTGCGGCCGCAGACCTATTCGGTGACGGTGTCTTTCCGGGGGAGCGGGCTTGACGTCGATGTCGTGCCGATCCTCTACGATGGAGACCCCAACTGGTACGGCAACCTGGTGAGCCAGGACGACGGCTCGTTCCTGAAGACCAGCATTCCGCTGCACCTCCAATTCACTAGCAAGCGCAAAAAGCTGCAGGAGAAGCACTTCTCTCAGGTCGTCCGGCTGGTGAAGTTCTGGGCGCGCCGCATGAAGCAGGAGCGCGACGGCTTCCGTTTCAAGTCCTTCATGATCGAGATGATCCTGGCCAAGCTCTGCGACGATGGTCTGGATTTCTCGGACTATCCCGAAGCGCTGCAGCACTTCTTCACCTACCTCGCTCGCAGCGACATGCGCCAGCGGATCGCCTTCGCCGACTACTATCCACTCTCGACGATCAAGGCCTCCAGCGACACGGTTCAGATCATTGATCCGGTAAATGCCGAGAACAACGTCGCCCGCCTCTACACCCAGGCCAACGCCGACGCGATCGTCGAGGCGGCCATGGAAGCCGGGGATGCGATCGACGCTGCCCTGGCCGCACCCAACAAGACCCTGACCGTCGCCTACTGGCAGAAGGTCTTCGGCTCGACGTTCCAAGTCTGAGGCGCCCATGTCCAGCAGCTACAGCATCACCGAGAGCTCCACCTTCACCGTTACCCACGCGCGCCACATGGCGGCGAAGGTGGCGACCGACCTGAAGCGGATGCAGCGCTTCTACGGCAAGCCCACCGATGAACGAATCGCGCAGTTTGAGGCCGAAGTGGTCGAGCTGCTGAAGGCCGGCTACCTCGGTACGGTCAGTTATGGCTTCAAGCGGAACGATCAATGGATCGAGCCGACGCTGCGCTACACCGCCAAGGATCTCATGGGGGCTTCGTCGGGTGACGACGACCCCGGAAAAATGCGGGCGTCGGCTAACGTCGATGGAGCGACCTTCCACAGCTACCTGACCTACAGCTCCGCCTACCATGCGCTGGCTTCGGCGGATCAGGCGTCGTTCGAAGCCAGATTGCCCTTCTCGCGTAGCAACGCCGCTGAGCCGAGCGTCAACGGCTATTTGATTGACGACCGCACCTATTCGTCGGGCGGTCGCGCCCTCAATCGTTCCAGCGTCCGGAGCTTCTCGTGAACGCCAAGCCTAACCTCGACGACCTTTTTGAACGTCGCCAGTCCTTCCCGGATTTTGAACCCCAAGGTCGTTTGGCCCGACTCGTCGGTCTAGATGATCAAAAAAGCCGTCTGGCCAAAATCCTTGGGCTCCTCGTCAACCCTGCCGGGCTGGACGCATGGGCTCGGCGCTACCACCCGGACGCCGGCCAGCTGCTCGACACCGTCCTTCGACGACCGCCTTTGGTCATTCTGGCCGGCGATGTCGGATCTGGCAAAACCGAGCTTGCTGAAACCATCGGAGACGCCGTCGCCCGTCAGGAATCTATCGACGTAACCCTGTTCCCGCTGAGCCTCGCAACGCGAGGACAAGGCCGAGTCGGCGAAATGACCCAGCTGCTGTCAGCGGCTTTCGACGTGACATTCGACGAGGCCATGAAGCTTAAGTCCCCCAGCGGCCGCTCGCGGGGAGCTGTGATCCTGCTCGTCGACGAAGCCGACGCCCTCGCGCAATCGCGCGAAGCGGCCCAGATGCACCATGAGGACCGCGCGGGGGTGAATGCCTTCATCCGCGGCATTGATCGCTTGGCGAATGCCAAGTTGCCGGCCGCGGTGATCATGTGCACAAACCGGCTCAACGCGCTCGACCCGGCTGTTCGACGCCGAGCGGCGGACATCTTAAGTTTCGCCCGCCCGAGCGACGAGCAGCGCCGCTTCATCCTATCGAGCCGCCTGTCCGCCTTAGGTATGACCTCCAGTCATATTGAAGCTTTGGTTGCGGCGACGGGGCCGCAGCGTGGCGTGTGCGACATCGGCTTCACGTTCTCAGACATCACCCAAAGGCTTCTGCCGGCAATCGTACTGGACGCGTACCCGTCACGCGCCGTCGAAGCGGCGCGGGCGGTGGAAATCGCGAGAAAGATGGCGCCGACCCCGCCTTTTAAAGACGTTGGTAGCGCGTAGGAGAAGGCGATGAGCGATTGGTCCCTACAGAAGCTCCTTTCGGGGCTGCACGACGACATTCAGCAGAAGCTCTCGACCGTGCGGGCCACGTTGGGCCACCCCGGAACCAAGGGTGACGCTAGCGAACAGGTGTGGCTGGAGCTGCTCAAGACCTATTTGCCGAAGCGCTACAGCGCCGCAACTGCGCACGTCGTCGATACCAAGGGCGCCTTCAGCGACCAGATCGACGTGGTTGTCTTTGATCGCCAATACTCGCCCTTCATTTTCAGCTATCAGGGCGCGACCATCATCCCGGCCGAAAGCGTCTATGCGGTTTTCGAAGCCAAGCAGGCCATCAACGCGGGGCAGGTCGCTTACGCTCAGGACAAAGTCGCCAGCGTCCGCAAGTTGCATCGCACTAGTTTGCCGATCCCGCATGCTGGCGGTGTTTATCCGCCCAAGCCGCTTCAGCACATCCTGGGCGGACTGTTGACCTTCGATAGCGACTGGTCGCCGGGCCTGGGCGATCCCTTGATCAATGCGCTCGCTGCGGGCGTCGACGAACGTCGACTCGACCTAGGATGTACGGCGGCGCACGGGCTCTTCGGTTGCGGGCCGGATGGGTGCGGATTGATCACGCCGATAGCTAAGCCAGCGACTGCGTTTCTTTTCGAGTTGATCGCTCGCCTTCAGGAGAACGCGACTGTTCCGATGATCGATGTCAGGGCCTACGCCCGCTGGCTAGAGGTTTCAGCCGAGTCTTTAGCAACCTAAAAATCCGCATCGCGAGCCTCATCCACGAAGCGCAGAAGCCCTAGATTCGCAAAGGCATAAGATAGTCAACGTGACACGCATAGATTGTGGCCACTCAAGGTCCTAAGATCAGGACTCCCTCGGGAGGGGACAGATGCAGCTTTTCTTTGGTAGGTCGGAGCACGCTTGGTCCGTGCCGCTTTCAAAGGTCCCCTGGCGGGCCGCTGTCAACCTAGTCCCATTGCGCCAGCTGGACGCACAGTGATGGACGTTGTGTTTGGCATGTGGGCGGATCGTGCTGCTTATCCGCCGCATGGTGGCGAGGGCGCGGGCTCGAGTGGAAAGCCTGTTGTTGGTCCTCTGGGCCTTCTGGACCTTCTCGAAACCCACCTTGGACTCTCGGGCCCGACGCATCCGCAGGTCGTCCGCATTGCTGCGTTTCAACGCAAGTTGGAGTCCGCCGATAGCAATGGTCGGTTCTACAGCGGCTCGCTGGCCGCCGACCCCTGGGCGACGGCGCGGCAGCTCCTCGGCTGGCGAGACGGCCTCGTCGAAGCAGGATGGCGCGCCGGCATTCTGGGTTCAGGGCGCCTCGCGGATCTATCGGACGTCGAAGGGGCGGGGCCAGCATTAGCGCCCGGATCGGCTGATCGTCTCGCCGAAGTGGCCAGGCAATTGGACAGCCGCGTGTCGCGCACGCTCCGGCGTCTGCGTCTGATCGACGAGCGGGCCAGCCTGTCACCCGGCTGGCGCCGGCTCCTCGACCGGCTGGAGGCGTGCGATGTGGTTGTTGAGCAACTGGCCGTGGGCTCGGCGGCTGATCCCGGCGTCGCCCTGGGCCGCGCCCAAGCCTGGATCGAGGCCGGGACTTACGACAAGACCGGTCCTGACGGCAGTGTCGTTGAGCTGCTGGCCGATACCCCGATCATGGCCGCCGAGGCTTTGGCTACCTACTTTGGGGCTGATCAGACGCCTCAAGGGTCGGTCGTGTTGATCGCCCAGGACGGTAACAGCCAACTGCTAGATGGCGTCCTGTCCCGGCAGGCGCAACCGCGGGCGGGCTATTCACCCCGATCGCCATTCCGCGGGGTCCTGCAAGTCTTACCACTGGCCTTCCAGTTGGCTTGGCGCCCTTTCGATCCGCAGGCGCTTCTAGATCTCCTGCTGTTGCCGCGCCCGCCGCTTCCGAAGGCGGTTGCGCGAAAGATCGCCATGGCGATGTCAGAGAGCCCGGGCCTGGATGGTCCACACTGGCGCGCGGTATGGGCCGAGATTGAAGCGACCGCGCTTCAAGACGCTCACACTGAGGCGGACCATCGATCCGTAGCCGCTAAACTTGAACGGTGGGATGCCTGGGTTCGCCCCTCTCCCGTCGATACCGCTGGCGGGCTCTCGCTGGAAGTCGTTCTGGCGATTTGCGCCCGGGTCGCAGACTGGGCGGTGGTTCAGTACGCCGCGACAGGTGAGGCCTACTTCCTGGGCGCTCAGCGCTTAGCGCAAGCGGTGGTCGAGGCGGTCCGCGGGCTAGATCGAGAAAGCTATTCTCGAACCTTGCTGGATCGGATCGTCGATCAGGCCTTGGCGGATGGCGAAGGGGACCCAATGGCGCAGGCGCAAGCCGCGCCATGGCGCACGGTAGCTCATCCTGGGTCTGTCTGGGGGCGGGCTGACACCGTGGTGTGGTGGAACTTCACTGACACGGGCGAGCGACCGCATCGAACACCGTGGACGCTTGCTGAACGTGCGGCCCTGCGGTCTGAGGGCTGCGAACCCGACACCGACGCCGCCGCCGCACGCCGATTGAGCTCAGCCTGGGAACGGCCAGTTTTAAACGCCGGAGCGCGCCTGATCCTCGTCAGGGCCTCGCTGGGTGCCGGTGCGGAAACCGCAGCTCACCCTTTGGCGCACAGGATGGCGCCCATCATGCGCACCGAGGCCGTGACCGCGCGCGTGGAGGACATTTTCCGCGCACCACATCTCGCTGTCGGCGGTGTCGATCTCCACCGCCGGGAGGTCGACCCTGCACCGGTGCCACACGGCGTGGCCCGCTGGGCAGCCCCGAGCCGATTTGCTGAACTGGCGGCGGCCCGCGTCGAATCGGCGACGGCGTTCGAAGACCTCCTGGCGTGTCAATTCGCCTGGGCGCTCAAGCATGTCGCGCGGTTACGGCCAGGTCGGGCACGTTCAATCCCTGATGCAAACCAGCTGCTAGGCCTCTTGGCTCATGCCCTGGCTGCCGAGTTGTTGCCGCCGGGCGCGCCCTCAGTGCCCGCCACCGTCGCAGCCGCGGCTGAAGCGCGCCTCGACGCTTTGGTGGACGAGATGGCCGCGCCGCTTCGGGCGTCCGCGGCAGCGTCAGATTTCGCGTTCGCCCGCCGCCGCCTCCCAGCCTCCATCGCGGCCCTCTCAATGGCTCTGCGCCGCAATGAGCTCACTGTGGAAGCCATGGAAATTAGCGCGGAAGGGCGATTTGAAGGGTTGGCCGTAAAGGGAACGATCGACCTCCTCGCCCGTACCGCATCGGGCGCTCCCGTCGTGATCGACCTTAAATGGACCCGCAGCGATAACGCGCGGCGTAAGGAAGTCGAAGACGGCCTAGCGGTGCAACTTGCGACCTATGTCGCTTTGGTGGACTCCACATTGCGAGCTGAGGCGGGCTACTTCCTGCTGAACCAGCGTGAGTTTGTCGTCCCGGCCGGCGGGCGATTGCAAGGCCGTACGGTCACCGCGCAGCGAAGCTTGGAGGATACCTGGGGCTCCGTCATGGGCACTTGGTCGGCGTGGGGAGCCCATGTCCCAGACCATGGATTGGTGGCGCTTGGTGTGGAGGGGGCCGACGGTCTCGGACCGGCCAACCTAAGTCTCGTGCGCGAAGTGCGCTGCGATCGATGTGATTACGCGACCCTCTGCCGGGTCAAGGATACGGGGGCCAGCGCATGACCGTGATCGCCAATCAAGGCATTGTGCACACAGTCCTCGCCTCCGCAGGAACGGGCAAGACCTACACGCTGGTGGATCGGATCGCCGAGGCGATCATGCAAGGGCTAGATCCTGGCCATCTATTGGCCGCCACCTTTACCAAGACGGCTGCTGCTGAACTGGGCGGGCGGATCAGGGAACGCCTCATTAAGGCCGGACGATCTGAGGCTGCGGCAAGCTTGCTCGCCTCGCGTATCGGTACGGTCAACAGCGTTTGCGGCGGCTTGGTCGGCGAGTTCGCTATGGAACTCGGGCGTTCTCCGGTGTCAGACGTCATCGCCGAAAACCGACAGGCCGAAGTATTTGCCGAGGCGGCTGCTGAAGCCATCGCTGGCTGCGCCCAAAGCCAATCCGCATTGGCCGAACGCTTCGGCATGGGCGAACGTGACTACCGGTCAAGTTTCGGCAAGACGCGGCGTGGCTGGCGAGATGACCTGTGGCGCCTGGCCAGCGCTGCACGGATCAATGGTCTAGGCCCCGTGGACCTCGACCATTGCGCCACGCGATCTGTCGACAGTCTGTTGGCGCTGATGCCGACCGAACACGCCGGAGAGACTGCCGCAAGCCTGGATGCTGCGCTTGAAGTCGCCCTTCGAGACTGCTCAGCAGCCCTGACGCCGAGCCTCATGGTTGGTCTGAAGAAGGGAACGATCAACAAGGACTTGCCCCGCATTCGCGACGCGGTGGGGCGGCTTGAACGGGGTGACCCACTTCCCTGGGCGGTGTGGGCCGCCCTCTCAAAGCTGGGCGAAACTCAAGCCGACAAGCACCTCTTCGCGCATGTGGTTGCGGCGGCCGGCGCCCACCCCCGGCATCCTTCGCTGCGGGAGGATTTGGCGACTTTCATCCGAGGCCAGTTCGCCTGCGTCGCTCAGGCGCTCGAAGCCTATGCACGGTTCAAGGCGGCGCGCGGCCTTCTGGACTTCGTAGACCAGGAGACCTTGGCCCTGGCCATTCTGCGCGATCCCCAACATCAGCCCATGCTCAGCGAGCGCATTCGGGCAGTGTTCATCGACGAACTGCAGGATTCCAGCCCCATCCAATTGGCGATCTTCTCCGCCCTTAATGCGATCTCTCCTCTGAGTGTTTGGGTCGGAGATCCCAAACAATCGATCTATGGTTTCCGAGATGCTGACCCGACCCTGACAGCCGTGGCGTCCCGTCAGATCGCCGCCGACACCGGTGGGCAATCTTCAGTCCTTGATAAATCCTATCGATCGCGCGGCGGCCTGACGGCCTTCGTTAATGACGTCTTCAAGCCGAACTTCCTGTTGGACGGCATGAAGGAAGCGGAAATCTGTTTCGCGGACTTTGACCGCAAAGAGCCAGCAGGCTTGCCGCCGCCGCTCGCCGTTTGGTCGATCACCGGGAAAAACAAAGGCCTTCGCGCCGCGGCGCTGGTCGGCGCGGTGCGCAGTCTGCTCGCTGCGCCGGGGTCTTGGCCGGTTTTGTTGGAGGAGGGGCTAACCCGAGACGCTCGGGGTAGCGACGTTGCGCTCCTGTGTCGGACCAACCCTCAGGTCGAAGTGCTCGCCGCTGCCCTAACCCGCGCCGGCGTGAAGACCGCCGTCGAACGCAGCGGTCTGCTTACGACGCCCGAAGCCGAGCTGGTGTTAGCGGCGCTGCGCTTGGCGGCCGATGGTTCCGATCGATTAGCCGCCGCAGAACTCGCCAGGTTCTGCGGGGCGGACGGCGCGTGGCTCGAAGCCGTGTTCGCCGAGAAGCCCGGCGAGGCGCTTGAAGCAATCATTCCATTTGCAGGTCGTCTGGCCGACATCCGGGATCAAGCCTTGACGCTCACGCCGGCGGAGACCCTGGACGCTGTCCTATCAACGCCGGGCATCCTCGAGATCGTTCGCGCCTGGGGTTTCCCAGAGGCGCGCTTCGACAATGTTGAGGCTCTACGGGGCATGGCCCGCGTCTATGAAGACGAACAACGCGCCGCGCGCCGCGCCGCTACCGTAACGGGACTTTGTGCGTGGCTGGCCGATCAAACCAGGGCTCTCCAGCCGAAGAGCCGTGACCCAGATGCGGTGCAAATCCTGACGTATCATGGCGCAAAGGGCTTGGAATGGCCGATCGTCTTACTCGGCGACCTCGACGACCCGGCGCGCGCTGACCCGTTTGGCATCGCGATCGAAACAGATCGCGCACCTGACTGGCGTAATCCTCTGGCGGATCGCTGGGTCCGGTATTGGGTCTGGCCCTACGGCGAACAGGCGAGCGACCTAGCGCTCGGAGACGCCTCGGATCAGTGCGATATTGGGATGGCGGCCGTTGCCGCGGAACGCGCCGAGCGTGCTCGGCTGCTCTATGTCGGCGCAACGCGAGCCCGCGACTATCTCGTATTGGTCAACTCATCGGCAAATCTCGCCTGGCTCAATGAGTTGCCCGGGCATGATGGAGGCTGTGCCGTCACCTTTTCGGGGGACGGGATTCTGGCCTGCGGTCAGCAGCATGCGGCTCGGTTGGCAACTTTCGATGGTGGAGTCGAAGAACCTGCGACATCGGCTGATCCGCCTGTGTTCGGACCGACCGAGACGGCGCTCATTGACCATCGGCCGCTGCGTCGCCCGCCTAGCGCCGGCGTTGGGCCCGGGGGATGGCGCATCGCGGAACGCGTCCGGTTAGGCGAACGATTGGCCATGAACGGCCTGCCCGACATGGCCGCGCTCGGTGAAGCTTGTCACCGCTTCTTTGCGGCCGACGATCCCGGGCTTGGCGGCGAGGCACGCCTAAAACTTGCGGAAGCCATTCTGCTGCGGTGGGGCGTGCCCCAGTTGTCGGGTGGAGACTTGGTGGCGGCCAGTGACCGGCTGAGCGCGTTCCTCGGTGAGAGGTTCGGGTCGGGCGAGACGCGTCGGGAATGGCCCGTCCACGCCGAGATCGACAGTCAGCTGGTTGATGGCCGGCTGGATCTTCTTGTCGAGTTTGAGGACGCCTTTGTGATCTTTGATCACAAGAGCTTTCCGGGCATCCTTGAGGACGAGACTGCGCGGATGGACAGGGTGGCGGCGCAGCTTTCAAATTACGCAGAGGCGCTGCTGTTAGCCACTAACAAGCCAACCCGCGGGTTTTGGCTGCATCAGCCCATTGCGGGTTTCGCGGTCCGTCTTGAGCCCGCGTCATGACCCGTCCCCCCGCCGCTTCGCAGGCCCCGTCGAGCCGCAGCTGCAGTGAGGTCTCCCAAAGGCTATCGAACAGATGCAGCTGGTGGCGCTCACCGCATAGTTCCACGAGCCGATAGGGATCGCTTGGGCCTCGGGGCCGAAACAGGACAGTCTGAGACTCTAGCTCACCAAAAGGTCGACTATGCCCGTTCCCGTAGAAATCGTCGACTTGGTCAAGCGGTTTGAAGATCACCACGCGACGTACACCGCAACCGGTTATAACGAGACGCTCCTTCGGGATGACTTCCTAAATCCTTTCTTCGTGGCGCTCGGCTGGGACGTCGACAACACCTCTGGATATGCAGAGGCTTACCGGGACGTCGTAAAGGAAGAAGCACTACGGACCGACGACGGTGTCAAAGCACCCGATTTCACGTTCAGAATTGGCGGCGTCCGCAAGTTCTTTGTCGAGGCCAAAAAGCCGAGTGTCGTCATAAGCCGAAATGCTCAATCGGCCTACCAGCTTAGACGGTACGCCTGGAGCGCGAAGCTCCCCTTGAGCATTCTCGTGAACTTCGCCGAATTCGCGGTCTACGACACGCGGGTTAAGCCCGAGAAGACCGACAAGGCAGGTAAGGGCCGAGTGTTTATCTGCTCCTACAGAGAGTTGGCGGAAAAATGGGATTGGATCTACGCCACGTTCTCGAAAGACGCAGTGTTGCGAGGATCATTTGACAAATACGTCGAAGATAACAAGTCAAAGCGGGGAACGTCCGAAGTCGACGTGGAGTTTCTTCGTACAATTGAGGGTTGGCGAGCAGATCTAGCCCATGACCTGGCCAAGAATAATAAGTCTATAGACAATAAAGAGCTCAATTTTGCCGTCCAGAGGATTATAGATCGCATCATATTTTTGCGCATATGTGAAGACCGAGGGATCGAGGACTATGGCCGATTAGCAGCAATAGCGAAGAAAACTAAGGTATACACCGCCCTAACGGGTATGTTTCTGGCTGCCGACGCGAAGTATAATTCTGGCATATTTCACTTCAAAGCCGAGCGCGGCCGCGCGGAATCACCGGATGAACTTACGCTCAAGCTAAAAATCGATGATAAAGTTCTGAGGACGATGCTTCTCGGGCTCTATTATCCAGAGAGCCCGTTCGCCTTCCAGGTCATCGGTGCCGATATCCTGGGGCAGGTATACGAACAGTTCCTGGGTAAGGTCATAAAATTAGATGCGGCACACCAAGTTGAAGTAGAAGACAAGCCCGCAATTCGCAAGGCGGGAGGTGTTTACTACACTCCATCATATATTGTTGAATACATGGTGCGAGAAACGCTCGATCCCAAAATTCGGGGGAAAACGCCGACCCAGATTGCCAAATTGCGGGTTTTAGATCCTGCCTGCGGCTCGGGATCTTTTCTAATTGTTGTCTACCAGCACTTACTCAATTGGTACCTCACGTACTACATCGAAAACGAGCCGGCCCGATGGGTGAAGGGGAAGCGCGCAACACTTGTGCAGACTGCGCGGGGTGGTCTTCGGCTAACGTTAGATGAGCGCCGACGCATTCTTCTCACCCACATTTATGGAGTGGACATCGACGATCAGGCGGTGGAAGTAACAAAGCTTTCGCTTCTGCTGAAGGTTCTTGAAGGCGAAACTGAGCAAACAATCCAGCCGTTCCTTTCTGTATTTCAAGAACGGGCGCTGCCTGACCTTGAGGATAACATCAAGTGCGGGAACTCCCTAATCGCACCCGATATATACAGTGGCGATGAACTAGCTTTCGAAGGCGTGGAGCCGGAGAAAATCAACGCGTTTTCGTGGTCCGGGCCAGAGGGATTTCCTGCCGTGATGCGATCGGGTGGCTTTGACGTCATAGTCGGCAACCCGCCATACATATTCACTAGAGATCACTTGTCGAAGGCTGAGACGGCCTATTTCACCGCGAAATACAAGATGATATGGGATAAGCACAATACATATTTGCTGTTTATGGAACTACTACTCAGATTGCTCGGTAAAAACGGAGTTGGTACGTATATCGTTCCAAACTCCTGGCTTACTATTGAAAGTGGCAAACTACTTCGCCAGTCCTACGTCGATCGCCTGAGGGTGCTGGCCGATCTTCCGTATGCAGTTTTCAATAGAGTGGCGATGGAGCCGTCTATCTTCATCGTTGCAAAGGAGGCGTCGACGGCGGACGTGCAGGTCCTAGTCGCTTCCTCTAGGAGTGAATTTGCTGTCGGCAAATCTGCCAAGGCGAAAAAGGCCCGCTGGCGAGATAACGGCTACCGGATCACCACCGGATCGGCTGGCGACGCTCAGGAAGCACTTGATGCGGTGAAGCTTGCGTCAGGAACTCTGGGCGCAGCCTTCGACGTCCTTACCGGATTGCAGGCGTACGAACGCGGCAAAGGGCTCCCGCCCCAAAGCGCAGAAGACGTCAAGAATCATGTCTTTGACGCCAGGCGAAAGCTAGATTCCAAGACGTTGCCCTACCTTCAGGGTCGGGACGTCGAAAGATACGGCCTCAGGTGGTCGGGCGATTTTCTGCGCTATGGCCCCTGGCTATCTCAGCCGCGAGAGATAGGGATGTTCACCCGGCCACGCATTTTGTTGAGGGAGATTACAGCGCCTCTCCCGTACTGTCTAAACGCTGCGTTTGTCGCTCCGCAATACCTCAACAACAAGAGCATCCTCAATGTACTAGACCCTGAAGACAACGAAGAGCGACTTAAAGCCCTGACTTGCGTTCTGAATAGTCGCCTCATGTCAGCATTTTATAAGGGTTATGCCGTTAAGAGTGGGCGTAAGTTATTTCCGAAAGTGGTGATCCGAAATCTTAGGGAATTTCCCTTTCCAAGCGTGTGTGATCCCAAAACGATCAAGGCGTTGGCGGGTACACATGATCAGATTGTCGAGGGTTATGCCGCTCGGGCCTCGGCGAAAACTCCTCATCTGAGGGAGGTTCAGTCCAGGCGCATAGCTGCCTGCGAAACTCGAGCCGACGATCTTGTATTCCGGCTCTACGGAGCGTCGGATCCGCAACGCGAGGCGATTGAGGCGGGGATTGTGGCAGAAACGCCCCCGCCGTCGAGAAGGCGGGGCGGCGGATGACATGCACGTCGCGGCACATCATCTACCTCGCTTGAAACGTGCTGCAGAAGTCGTGGGGATTAAACCCTCGCTAAAACAATGTGGGTTCTAACTGAAGTGCGACGAAGGGCCTGGGCAGGATGACGGGGAGGGGGCCTCTTGTCATCTCAGGGTTTCAGGGTCTTGGCAGTCGGGCGACGGGCGGGCGCGGAGCCATCACGTAGCGCAGAGCCCGTTCGTCGCCCGTGTCCCAGCCGTCGCCGCGATCTGCTCGGCGAGCACATCCTCCGGCGTGCGATAGCCGAGACATTTGCGCGGGATCCGATTGAGTCTGGTGCTCAGCTCCAGCAGCTTCTCCGGCGGGACCGACGCGATGTCCGTGTCGCTGGGCAAGAAGCGCCGCAGACGGCCATTGGTGTTCTCGACCGTGCCTTTTTGCCAAGGCGCCTGTGGCTTGCAGAAGTAGCTGTCGATCTCCAGCGAGCGCTTCAGGGTCCCAAAGAAGGCGAACTCCGTGCCGCGATCAAAGGTAATGGATTGCCGTATCGGCGGAGGGAGCGGCTCCAGACGCTTGGCTAGGCCAGCCATAATGCCTGTCGAGTTGCGGCTCGGGTTCTTGATCAGGATCAGATATCGGCTTCGACGCTCCACCAGCGTCGTGACGTTGTGACGCCCATATTCCCTGCGGAACGCGATCAGATCGCACTCCCAATGGCCGTAGCTGTTGCGCTCGCCGATGTGGGCAGGGCGCTGAGCGATGGTGTTTTGCAGTGGGATGTTCAGGCCGCGTGGCTGTCGGGCATAGCGCACACGACGGCGTCGACGCATCCTGGGCAACAACTTGTAGAGCTCTGCGGCCCGGCCATCTGGCCCATAGACGTAGCGATAGATGGTCTCGTGGCAGGCGTAGGCTTGGAGTTGGCGGGTCGCCTTGAGATGGCCCGCGATCTGTTCTGGCGACCAGGTCTCTCGCAGACGCTCCGTGACGAAGCGGGCCAGTTCTGGATCACGATGCAGCTTGCCGACACGCCTGCGTCGCGATGAGGCGCGCTCGTCGGCGGCGATGGCGAAGTAGCCGCGCAGCCACGGGCCGTCATCAAACCAATTGCGCCGGATCTCGCGATGTATGGTCGACGGGTGGCGGCCTAGGCGCTCGGAGATGACCCGGACAGGCACCTTGGCGTCACGCCAGCGACAGATCAGGTGGCGTTCTTCAATCGTGATATGGTCGTAGCGCGATCCCATGTGAAAATCTCCGTGGACCTAAGTCCATAAAAACCCTCACAAATCGCACTTCAAAATAGAATCCGCCCGGCTACACAAGAATTGCGCATAATAAGCATTATCGGAAATAAACTGAAATAGGATATGCTCGTTTAGTACTTTTTCTTAGTCGAGATTCATCCCCATTCGATATATGCGATTCGCATTACGCCCGAAGAGAGCGCGGCGCTGTTCTTCGGGAAAGTCGACGACGATGGAGTGGTAAGCATCCATGTGCCGGTCGAAGCTACCGAAAAGCTTATCAGTCGGCGTGTCGCTGGCGAACATGCAGCGGTCGGCACCAAAGATATTGATTGCGTCGAGGATGTAGGGGCGGACCTGTCCAACTGTCCATGAGCGATGGATGAAGCCAACGCCCGATAGCTTAATTGCTACGTTGGGCAAGGCGGCCAAGGCGCGAAGGCCTGCGCGCCAGATCGCCAAGCCCGTTGCGTCGGTGTCCACTGGCATTCCAGCGTGGTTGAGGATCACCTGAATATCTGGGTGCTGGGCGATGAGTCGCGAAAGGCCCATCATCTGGCCAGGATAGCATTGCAGGTCAAAGCTAAGACCGTACTTTGCCAGCAAACCAAAGCCTGCCTGCCAAGCCGCGTCGCCGGTCACGTCGCGTGGGGTATAGGTGCGCCGCGGGTTGTGGTGCCAGTTAATGATGTGTCGGATGCCGCGTACGCGGGGATGGGCGGCCTGGGCGGCCAACAAGGCCTCGACGTCAGGGTCGTCCAAGGCGGCGAAAGCGACGATGGCGCTGGGCAGGCCCTCGCTGTCGGCTAGGCCCTCAAGCCATTGGGTCTCCGCCAGGGCTTCGTCGGCCGCCGCGCCGGCGTCGATGTGGACTGCTCCCACCACGTTCCAGGCGGCCGCGTCGGCGCGATAGTGTGACGGCAGATAGGTGCTGGCGATCGGCTCGACGCTGCCGTTGGGGCCGTCATGTGAGAACGGCGGCGTCAGCCAAGGGTAGCGGAAGCGATCCAGGTCCCACAGGTGGATATGAGCGTCGATAAAAGGGATGGCCGTCATCATGCCTCCGGTGGGGTAGCGTCGCGGTGCCCTCGTGTGTTCGAGGACCGTCGACGAATGGATGGCTGCTGCGCTTAGAAGGTGGTTCGACCGCCGGAGGTGTCGAAGGTCGAAGCGGTTGTGAAAGAGCACTCCTCGGAGGCCATAAAGCAGACCATGGCGGCGCTCTCGTGGATTTCGCCGAGTCGGCCCATGGGGATCTTGGAGCGCATGTAGTCGACCTGGCTTTGGGGCAGCTGAGCCAGGATGGGACTTTCGAAGGTTGCCGGAGTGAGGGCGTTAGCGATTATTCCCTTACCGGCCAGTTCCTTGCCCAGCGACTTGGTGAGGCCAATTACCCCGGCCTTGCTGGCGGAGTAGGCGCTGGCGTTGGGGTTGCCTTCCTTGCCGGCCACCGAGGAAACATTGACGATGCGGCCATAGCCGTTTTCCAACATGGCAGGCACCACCTCGCGGCAGCAGTAGAAGGCGCCGTTGAGATTGATGTCGATCACCTGCTTCCAGCTGTCGATCGGGTATTCATGCACCGGTCCGGTAGCGCCGGTGATGCCCGCCGAGGCCACCAGGATGTCAACCCGACCCAATGCGTTAAGGCTGGCTCGAGCAACCTGTGCCACCGCGAGCGGATGGGACACGTCCAACACGAAGGTGAAACTGGCGCCGGTCTCGGCGGCGGCAGCTGCGAGTGCATCGGCATTAAGGTCCCACAAGGCGACTGTGCCGCCCTCAGCGACGATGCGCGCGGCCGTCGCCTTGCCCAGTCCCGAGGCGCCGCCGGTGATGATCGCGGCGCGGCCGGCGAAGCGTTTAGCGTAGACGGCGCTCATGCCACGCCGTCCTTAGACCAGGCCACGACGGTCTGGCGTTGCTGGCCGAGCTTCTGGATGCCCAGAGTCATCACGTCGCCGGGCTTGAGGAAGATTTTGTCGGGCTTCTGGCCTTCGCCCACGCCGGGCGGCGTGCCGGTAGTCAGGATGTCACCCGGCTCCAGCGTCACAAAGCGGCTCATATAGGCGATCAGTTCGGCGACGCCGAAAATCATCGTCTGGGTGTTGCCAGTCTGCATGCGCTTGCCGTTGAGATCCAACCACATGGCTAGGTCCTGGCAGTCGCCCACCTCGTCAGCGGTGACGAGCCAGGGCCCCACAGGGCCAAAGGTGTCGCAGCCCTTGCCCTTGTCCCACTGCGAGCCTAGCTCCTTCTGGAAGGCGCGCTCGGAGACGTCATTCACGAGAAGATAGCCGGCCACGTAGTCCAGCGCTTCGGTTTGCTCGACATAGCGGGCGCGCTTGCCGATCACTACGCCCAGCTCGACCTCCCAATCGCCCTTCACGGCTTCCTTGGGCAGCATAACCTCGTCATTGGGGCCGTTCAGGCACGATATGGCCTTGGTGAAGAAGATCGGCTCTGGCGGCGGCTCCAGGCCCGCTTCCTTAGCGTGGTCAGCGAAGTTGAGGCCGATGGCCAGGAACTTGCCGACGCTGCCCACGGGGACGCCATAGCGGGGCGAGCCCTCGACCAGGGGCAGGCTCTTGGGATCGAGGACGGCCAGTTGAGCCAGGCTCTCAGGGTCCAGGGTCGAGCCGGTGATATCCGGAATGATCGCGGATAGGTCGCGGATCTGGCCGTCAGCATCGAGCAGGCCAGGCTTTTCGGCACCCTTTGGGCCGTAGCGGAGAAGCTTCATGGATCTAAGCTTTCAAGAAGATCAGCGGATGTAAGGCCGGTGCAGACCGACCGCGCGATTGAGTTCAACGCCAAAGCCGGGCGCGTCGGAGAGCTTGAGCTTGCCGTTCACGGGCACAGGTTCGCCGATCAACTGAGGATGGAACATCGGCACCACCTCGTCGGCCTTAGGGGCCATCATCAGGAACTCAGCGAACGGGCTGTTATGGCGGGTCGCCACGAAATGATAGCTGTAGACCGACGAGCCGTGCGGAATGCACATCACCCCCCGACTATCGGCCAGGCTGGAGATCTTGATCAACTCGGTCATGCCGCCGCACCAGCCGACATCGGGCTGGATGATGTCGCAGCACTCCATCTCGAGCAGCATCCGAAAGCCCCAGCGGGTCGCTTCGTGCTCGCCGGTGGTGACCAGCATGCCCTTGGGGGCGTTCTTCTTCAGGTCGCGATAGCCCCAGTAGTCATCCGGGCTCAGGGCCTCCTCGATCCACTTGAGGCCATACTCATGAGCCTTGTGGGCCAGCCTCGTGGCGTAGTTGAGATCGAGCGCCATCCAGCAGTCGAGCATCAGCCAGAAGTCCTCGCCTGTGCGCTCGCGCATGGTGGCCAGCGCCTCGATATTCTTGCGCATCCCCTCTTCGCCCTCAGCCGGGCCGTGGTGCAGGGGCATCTTGCCGCCGATGAAGCCCATCTTCTGGGCCAGGTCCGGCCGGGCGCCGGTGGCGTAAAAGGTCAGCTCGTCGCGAACCGCCCCGCCCAGCAGATGAAACACGGGCTCCTGGCGCAGCTTGCCCAGCAGATCCCACAGCGCCAGATCGACACCCGACAGGGCGTTTACCACCAGGCCCTTGCGGCCATAGTACTGGGTCGAAAAGTACATCTGGTCCCAGATCTTCTCGATCTCGGTGGGGTCGCGCCCCTCCAGGAAGCGGGCCAGATGCTTTTCGACGATATAGGCGGCCGGCTCGCCACCGGTTGTCACCGCAAAGCCGATCGTGCCGTCCATGGCCTCGATCTCTACGACCAGGGTGCCCAGTACATTGATACCGAAGCTCTGGCGGCTCTGGCGATACTCGGGATAGCGCGACATCGGGGTGGCGATGTGGTCGTCAATCCAGTGACCCTCACCCTGATCGTGATAGTCGGCGCCGCCTCCCCGAACCACGAAGGCGCGAACGTGCTTGATGAGCGGAAACGCCATCCCCAAATACCTTTCTATATTTCACATATACAAGTTGTTTTGCATGAGAAAACGTCCTATCCAATGTCAGGACAAAGGTCAACCGAGGCTCTGACGCCCGAAAATGGTGCGCAGCGTCTCGCGGTCAGAAACTTGGCTTGGGGAGGACGATGCTTCTAGACGGTAAGACTGTGCTCGTGACGGGCGCATCCGCCGGCATTGGCCGCGCGACGGCGATTGGAGCGGCGCGCCAAGGCGCGGATGTGGCGATCAACTATCTCGGCGATCCGAGCGGCGCGCTCTCAGCGGTCGCCGAGATCGAGGCCCTGGGCCGCCGCGCCATAGCCATCGCCGGCGACGTCGCGGACGAAGCTGTCGCGAAGGACTTCATCGCCCGCGCCACCCAAGCGCTGGGAAAGCTGGACGTGCTGGTCAGCAACGCCGGCATCTGTCCGTTCCACAGCTTTCTGGACATGCCAGCCGAGCTTTTCGAGCGGACGATGCGCGTCAATCTGCACGGCGCCTTCTACATGACCCAGGCCGCCGCCAATCAGATGGTGGCGCAAGGCCATGGCGGTGCGATCGTGGCTATATCGTCGATTTCGGCGCTGGTGGGCGGCGAATTTCAAAGCCACTACACGCCGACCAAGGCAGGCGTGCATTCCCTGATGCAGTCGGCGGCGATCGCTCTGGGACGCCACGGCATCCGCTGCAATTCGATCATGCCCGGCTGCGTCGAGACCGACATCAATCGGGAAGATCTATCCGACCCTCAGAAGCGCTCTTACATGACTCACCGCATTCCCCTGGCTAGGCTGGGCGCGCCAGAGGATATGGTGGGACCGATCCTCTTTTTGTCATCGGACCTCGCCGCATACGTGACCGGCGCCGCGTTGCTCGTCGACGGCGGCCTGTTCGTGAATCTCCAGTAGCCATGAAAGCAGCTGCGGCATCAGATTATCGGGAACTGGCGCGGCGCAAACTGCCGCGTTTCCTGTTCGAATACCTGGACGGCGGCTCCTATGCCGAGATCACGCTGGGGCGGAATATCGCCGACCTGCAGACCATAGCCTTGCGGCAGCGCGTGCTGCGCGACGTCTCCGAGATCGATCTGTCCAGCACCTTGTTCGGACAGAAGATGGCGATGCCCGTCGGACTGGGGCCGATCGGCTTGGCTGGCATGAACGCGCGACGCGGCGAAGTGCAAGCCGCCCGAGCTGCGGAGGCGGCGGGTCTGCCGTTCTGCCTCTCGACGGTTTCGGCCTGCCCCATCGCCGAGGTGGCGCAAGCTCTGGAACATCCGTTCTGGTTCCAACTCTACATGGTCCGTGATCGCGGATTCATGCGCGAGCTTTTGGGTCAAGCGCGTGAGGCCGGCTGCAATGCCCTGGTCTTTACCGTCGATATGCCCGTACCCGGCTCGCGCTATCGCGACTATCGCTCGGGATTGGCCGGCTCGCCCGGTGTGGCGGGCGCCTTGCGGCGCGCCTGGCAGGCGGTCGTTCGGCCGGGCTGGGCATGGGATGTCGGCCTGCACGGACAGCCCCACCAGTTGGGTAATGTGGCGCCGGTTCTGGCTCAAGGTACGGGTCTAGAAGACTTCTTCGCCTGGATGCGCGACAATTTCGACCCCACGGTCACCTGGCGCGATCTGGACTTTATCCGCAGCGAATGGTCAGGCCCCTTGATCATCAAGGGCATCCTGGATCCCGACGACGCTCGCGAAGCGGCGGCGCTCGGCGCAGACGGCATTGTGGTCTCAAACCATGGTGGACGCCAACTCGACGGTGTGCCGTCGACCGCTAACGCCCTGCCCGCGATCGCCGAGGCTGTCGGTGACCAGCTCACGGTACTGGCGGACGGCGGTGTGCGGTCTGGCCTGGACGTGATCCGAATGCTCGCCTTGGGTGCCGAGGGCGTGTTGCTTGGGAGAGCCTGGGCCTACGCCCTGGCGGGCGATGGCGAAAGGGGCGTGTCGCACCTGCTGGCGCTGATCGCAGCCGAGATGCGGGTCGCCATGGCGCTGACCGGCGTAACGCGGATCGCCGACATCGACCGATCAATCCTGGTGCAGGCCTCCTCACTGGATTTCTCGAGGCGGGACGCATGAGCCGCAGACTGTGCTTCGCGCTCGATTTCGTCGCCGACGCCGCCCTGATCGCCGAATATGAGCGACTTCATGCACCGGGCATGGTGTGGCCCGAGGTCATGGAGGATCTCTCGGCGCGCGGTGTCGAGGAGATGGAAATCTGGCGGGTTGAGGATCGCGGTTTCATGATCGCGCAGGTGAGTGACGACTATCCGCGTCCACGCGCCGAAGCTGTGCAAGAGGTCATCGACTGCTGGGAAGCGCTGATGTGGCAGTTCCAGAAGGCGCTTCCAACCGCCCAGGCCGGCGAAAAATGGCTGGAGATGAAACGTCTGTTCTCGACGACCGAGCAAACAGGGGCGCGCGATGGCGCAAGATAAACTGCCCTCGCGTCGCCTTGGGCGTACGGCGCTGACCGTCAGCGAACTGGGGTTCGGAGCCGCGGCGCTCGGCAATCTCTATCACCCCGTCAGCGACGATATGGCCCGGCAAACGCTGAATGCGGCCCTCGAAGTTGGCATCCGCCATGTCGACACGGCACCTTACTACGGATTTGGCCTCAGCGAGCGGCGGGTGGGCGAGGTTCTGCGCGGCCGCTCGGACGTCGTGCTCTCGACCAAGGTCGGCCGGGTGCTGGAGCCTGACGACAGCGTGCGCGACGACGCCCTGCGCAGCGGCTTTCGATCGCTTATGCCGTTCAGACCGGTCTTCGACTACAGCCATGACGGGGTCATGCGGTCTTGGGAGGCCAGTCTCCAACGCCTGGGGCTAGCCCGTATCCAGGTTCTCTACGTCCATGACATCGGCGCCATGACCCATGGCGACCAGCACGACGCCATGGTCGATCAACTGGTCAAGGGAGGCGGCCTGCGGGCCCTCGAAGCCCTGCGCGCCGAGGGCGCGATCGACGCTTTCGGCCTGGGCGTCAACGAGATTGCGGTCTGCCTGGAACTGATGGCCGAGGTGCGGCTGGACGCTCTTCTGCTGGCCGGGCGATACACCTTGCTGGAACATGACGCGCTGGACCATCTGTTGCCGGCCTGCGTACAGGCACAGACGTCCGTGATCGTCGGCGGCCCTTACAACAGCGGCATCCTGGCCGCTGGAACCCGGGGCGGCGTCCCGCTGAACTATAACTACGCACCGGCGCCCTCCCAGATCGTTGATCGCGTCGCGCGTATCGAACGGATCTGCGACAGCCATGGCGTCAGCCTGGCCGCCGCCGCCCTTCAATTCCCCCTGGCGCATCGACAGGTCGCTTGCGTGATCCCGGGCATGGGGCGCCCCGAGCATGTCGCCAGCTCCTTGGCCCTCTACGGTGAGATCATTCCGTCCGCGTTCTGGCGCGACCTGAAGGCGGAAGGCCTGTTGCGCGATGACGCGCCGACACCGGCACTCGATCAGGCGCTGACGTCTTGAGCCGGATCGATGCGCATCATCATCTTTGGGACCCGTCGCGCGGTGACTACGGGTGGCTAAAGCCCGATCAGGGCGGCCTCTACCGGACCTACGCGCCCGCTGATCTGGAACCTATCCTGCGCGCCCATGACGTAGACGGGACCCTGGTCGTCCAGGCTGCGCCGAGCGAGGCCGAGACGGACTATCTGTTGGATCTTGCTCGCAAGACACCCTGGATCCTGGGTGTCATCGGCTGGGTGGATCTGGAGTCAGGCGGCATCGCCGATCGCATCGCCTTGATGGCGCGCGATCCGCTTGTCGTCGGCATCCGCCCCATGCTGCAGGGTCTCGACGACCGGGCATGGATTCTGCGACCCGAGCTCGACCATGGGCTTGCGGCCCTCACCGAACATCAGATGGCGTTCGACGCCCTGTTGCGCAGCGATCAACTGAGCGTGCTTGCCGAGCTGGCGCGTCGCTATCCCGAACTCACCATTATCCTCGATCATGGCGGCAAGCCCCAGGTGTCGGCCGACGGCCCGGACAAAGCCTGGCTGCGCGAAATGGCTCTGTTGGCGGCGCACGGCAACGTCGCCTGCAAGCTGTCGGGCCTGTTGACTGAGGCGCCGCCAGGCGCGGACGAGGCGATTGTACGGCCCTATTTCGAGGCGCTGCTTGCAGCCTTCGGATCGGACCGGCTGATCTGGGGCAGTGACTGGCCGGTCCTGACCCTGGCCGGCGCCTACGGCGACTGGATGGACATGGTTCTGTCTTTGCTGCCTTCGCCAGCGCACGCCGCCGTCATGGGCGGCAACGCGAAGCATCACTATCGATTGGGAGCGCCCCGATGAGCGCGGCCGCCATTCACCTGCACGAGTCTGACAATGTCGTGGTCTGTTGCCGCTCAGTGAAAGCCGGCGAGATACTTCGCATTGGCCAGTTTGAGCTTGCCGTTTCCCAAGACGTCGAGCTGGGCCACAAGCTGGCGTTCGTGGCGCTCGAACCCGGCGACAAGGTCGTCAAGTACGGCATGCCCATCGGTTCGATGACCATCGCCGTGGCGCCGGGCGACTGGGTGCACATGCACAATATGAAGAGTGACTACCTGTCGGCCCATACCCGAACCGCCAGCGGAGACCGCGAATGATCGCTCAAGGCTACCTCCGTTCGGATGGACGCAAGGGCATTCGAAATGTCGTTGTCGTCGCCTATCTGGTCGAGTGCGCCCATCACGTGGCGCGCCGCATCGTCGAACGGGCCGACGATCCGGCCGTCCATCTTATTGGCTTTCCCGGCTGCTATCCCAACGACTACGCCCTGGCGATGATGAAGGCGCTGGTGACCCATCCCAATGTGGGCGGTGTCGTTCTGCTTTCGCTGGGCTGCGAAGGGTTTAATCGCGAAGGTCTCGCGGCGCACGTGGCCGCGACGGGAAGGCCAGTTGAGACCGTGGTCATTCAGGCATCAGGCGGGACGCGATCAGCGACTGACCTGGGCCTAGCCGCTGTACAGCGCGTCCGCGCGGAGGTCGAAGCGGCGGCGCGACGCGTGCCCTTTGGGTTCAAGGATCTCGTTGTCGGCACCATTTGCGGCGGCTCGGACGGGACCAGCGGCATTACCGCAAATCCGGCCGTTGGCCGGGCGTTCGACCGCCTTAATGACGAAGGTGCGACCTGCATTTTCGAGGAAACCGGTGAAATGATCGGCTGTGAAGGGGAGATGGCCCTGCGCGCCTCCACGCCCCAGGTGGCCGATGCAATCAACGCCGCCGTTCTCAAGGCCGAAGATTACTATCGGGCGATGGGCTACGGGAGCTTCGCGCCTGGCAACGCCGAAGGCGGCCTGAGTTCGCAGGAAGAGAAGTCCGCCGGGGCCTATGTGAAGTCGGGGGCAAGACCCATCAACGGCGTGATCCGTCCTTCCGAGCAACCCTCCAGCGGCGGGCTGTACCTATTGGACGTCGTACCGGATGGGTCGCCAAAGTTTGGTTTTCCCAACATTGCCGACAATGCCGAGATCGTCGAATTGATGGCGTGCGGCGCCCACGTGACGCTGTTCACCACTGGCCGAGGCTCGGTTGTCGGCTCGGCCATCGCACCGGTGATCAAGGTTTGCGCCAATCCAGAGACCTACCGTCGTCTGTCAGAGGACATGGATATCGACGCGGGCCGTATTCTTGAGGGGCGAGCCAGCCTCGAAGACGTCGGAGCCGAGATCGTTTCCATGCTCGAGGCGGTCGCCGGCGGCGCAGAAACCAAGTCGGAGGCTCTGGGCCACCGCGAATTCATCCTGACCTACAAGACGCGAGACGCCGCAGGCCCAAGCTGCCTGCCTGGCGCGCGCTGAAGCACGAGGAAAATTGATGACCGGACGTTTGAGCGGCAAGACCGCCCTGATCACGGCGGCGGCGCAGGGTATTGGACGGACCACGGCCGAACTCTTCGCCGCCGAGGGCGCGGAGGTCTGGGCGACCGATGTCAATGTGGCCGCCCTCGCCGGTCTGACCGGGTGTCGGACCCGGGGCTTGAATGTTCTGGAGCCCTCCGACGTCGCCGGGGCCCTGGCCGATGCCGGCGCGGTGGATATCCTGTTCAATTGCGCCGGTTACGTCGCCAACGGCGATCTTCTCAACTGCACTGAGCGGGACTGGGCGTTTTCGTTCGACCTGAATGTCACGGCCATGTTCCACATGATGCGCGCCGTCGTGCCCGGAATGCTTGAACGGGGTCGCGGCTCTATCATCAACATGTCGTCTGTCGCCAGTTCCGTGAAGGGCGTGCCCAACAGGCTTGCCTATGGCGCTTCGAAAGCCGCCGTGATCGGCCTGACCAAGGCGGCAGCGGCGGACTATGCCAGCCGCGGCGTACGCTTCAACGCCATTTGCCCTGGTACGGTTGAAACGCCCTCCCTGCACGAGCGCCTTGCCGCCACAGGCGATCACCAGGCGGCGTGGGATGCATTCAAGGCCCGCCAGCCCATGGGGCGCGTAGGCCAGACCGGCGAGATTGCCAATCTGGCCCTCTATCTGGCCTCTGATGAGTCGAGTTTCACTACGGGACAGGCCCACGTGATCGATGGTGGCTGGTCCAACTAGGGACCGCTGTACATTACGCCCTGCCGTCACCCTGAAAGAGAGCGCTGGAGATTTCGTCGGCGGCGGCGCGAACGCGCTTGATGACGTCCTTGAGCGGCATCGTCAGGAGGGGCGACTTAACAAAAGGCACGGTCAATGCGGCAGCGGCAAGGTTGCCGCGCATGATCGGCGCAGAGACATCTGTAATGCCATCGGAAAAGCTGCTGGGGGCTCGCGCCTCGCCCTGACTTCTGATCTTCGCGCAATGCTCGCGGAACTGCTGCAACATCTCGCCCTCGAGCGGCGGATTGAAGTAGCTCTCCCAGAGTTCGCGGATCTCATCCGGTTGAAACGCATACAGAACCGCGCCCGACAAGGTTTTGGGCAGAGGCTGCTTATAGCCGAGCCTCACCGTGAAACCCAAAAGCTCGTTGGACTCCATGCGGGCGACGATGACGATTTCGCCATGCGAATGCAGCGCCAGATGACAGGACTGACCGCTGTCGTTCGAGAGACGACGCATGACCGGCAGCGCGATTTCGACGAGATTCCGGATTGGCGGCCTGTCGACGCTCATCGCGAATAGTTTGGACGTCAAAGCGTAGCCTTCGCCATCCGGACCCTGAGCAATGAAGCCTCGCTGCTCCAGCACCTGGATCATCCGGAACAGCTCGCCCGTCGAGCGACCCAACCTCAGGACGATTGCGCTGAACGTCATTGGTTTCGCTTCGGAAGCCAATAATTGCAGAATATCAAGGCCCTTTTCCAGGGCCGGAGCCTTGTAGAGTCGGCCCTTGGCGTCAGCAGTATCGCCGTCCTCGTCCTGTCGCTGTTTCGCCACGCCGCCGCCCTCTTACCACTCGCGAGTTCTATTGAGGTCCTATCGCGCCTTGACGCGTCAAGCTAGTTATCGTCTATATGCACATATAAAATAGGTTTTATGGGAGGGTGATTGTGATGCGCGACTTCGACAAGCGCTGTATGAGCCAAGCGTTGCAAGCCCTCCTAATCGCCGGATTCGTCCTCTGCGCTCCATTGAGCGTTCAGGCATCGGACTTCCCTTTCCGCCCAAGTCCCCGCCTAGACCCAGCGAAGGTCAATGTTCTGTCGGCCGCTGATGCTGGTCGAACAGGCGAATTCCAACTAAAAGGTCCGCTTTCCCACTTGAAGATGGAGGTGATCGACTGGAAATCGGCGGACCAGTCGCTGCACTGGACCATCGAAGTTACTGAGACCGCCGACTACACCGTTACGGCCTTGCTTCGGGTGGACAATGATGCCCCGATCAGGATGACCGTTTCAACAGGCGTCGGTGAGATCAACGCGCCTTTCGTTCGTGATCCTCGCGGCTTCCAGAGCCGGAGCGCCTTCACCACACCTTTGAGACTGACGACCGGCCGACATGTGCTCACCTTGCGTCTGCAGCCGAGCCCCGAACAAGCTCCCTTCAACGCCGAGGTGATCTCCCTGGAGTTGACACGGCCCGATGTGGTCGCGGCCTTGCACAAGGAAGCCCTGGCCCTGCGCGCCGACGTGCGCTGGATGGGCAAGGAGCCCTTCGGTGTCATGTTCCACTGGACCAAGCGAACCATGCCGAGAATGGGCCCGCAAAAATCCTACGAGCAGGCGGTCAAGGATTTCGACGTCGAGCAGTTCGCCGATCAGGTGGCTTCGACCGGCGCCGGCTTCGTCGTGATGACGACATCGCATTCCGACCAGTATATCCCCGCGCCCAACAAGGCGCTCGACGCCATCTTGCCGGGACGGACGGCCAGCCGCGATATGGTCGCCGACTTGATCGCCGCCCTGGGCAAGCGGAATATCAAGCTGTTTCTCTACTACCACCTGGGTCCGATCGAAGATCCCGCCTGGACGGCCGCCACGCACCAGTGGGACAAGGATCAGACGCGTTTCTTCGCCAACTGGCAGGCGATCATTTCGGAAATGGGTGAACGGTACGGGACCGGCTTGGCGGGGTGGTGGTTCGACGATGGCCTCTACAACTACTATTATCGCAGTCCCGACTGGAGCGCGCTCTATCGTGCGGCCCATGCGGGAAACCCTCAGCGCGCCGTCTGTTTCAACTCATGGAACGGCACCCTGGCGACGGAATTTCAGGATTATGAATGCGGCGAAGAGGTAGCGCCCGGCGGACTCAACGCTTTCCTCAACACCGATGGAAGCATGAACGGCACCCTGACCAAGGGTGGTGACGGTCGCGTTCAGGCCGGCGCGTTCAAGGGCCTGCAATCGGCGAGCACCTTCGTCGTCGAAACCGACTGGATCCATAACAAGCGAGACACCGAAGCGGCGGCTCCGAAATGGACGCCGCAAGCACTGGCCTCGACCCTGAGCATGATCAAGGCCCACGGCGGCGCCCCGATCGTCGATATGCTGATCTATCAGGATGGACAGATCGCCCCCAGGTCTCTGGAGACCTTGCGTGAGGCGGCGAGAATCGCGGGGCTCCGGTGAGTGCGCCATCGCCCCACACCGACGGCTTCATCACCGATTTCGCCGCGTTGCGGCCGGAATTCAGTCCGGCGCCTTTCTGGTGGTGGGTGGGCGGGCGCCTGGATGTCGAACAGCTGTGTTGGCAACTGGACCAACTCCGCGCGAAGGGCGTGTTCATAGCGATCGTCAGCTACAACCATCACCCCGACGGCACGACCAATGTCGGCGATCCTGCGATCTTTTCCGACCCTTGGTGGGAGATCTTTCTAACCGTTCTGGATCATGCCCGTGCAAACGGCATGACGATCGGAATTCAGGACTATTGCCTTCTCAAGCCCCTGCTGATCCAGTTGGGCGAAGACGATCCGGCGCTGCGCGGCGCGGAATTGCGTCACGTCGAGATGGCGGCCTCGCCCCAGTCTCCCTGCGCCCTGGCCTGGCCGCCGGACGCCGATCTTCTGGAAGCGACCGCCTGGCGGGCGGGAGAGACCCTGGATCTGCTCCAGCATGCTCATGCGGATGGCCTGCGCTGGACGCCGGACGAGGGGGACTGGAGCGTCGCGGCGGTCTTCGCGTCGCCCATCGCCTTCAACCCCCTGCATCCCGAAGCTGGGGCCCGGGTATTGGCGCGATTTCAGGAGATGATCGCCGAACGCGTTGGCGATCATCTCGGATCGACCCTGGCCATCTTCTTTCAGGATGAGCTCGACTTCACCGGCCGTTGGCCGCTGTGGTCAACCAACCTGCCAGAGGCCTTTCTGAGCGCCAAGGGCTACAGCTTGACTGGGCGCTTGGCCGAGTTGTGGTGCGAAAGGGGTCCTCAAACCGCCAAGTTTCGGCTGGATTTCGCCGACGTGGCTGTGACGCGACTCGAAGACAGCTATTTCCGTCCTGTCCATGAGTGGCACGAGGCGCACGGCTGCCTCTTTGGCCATGACAATGCCGGTCGCGGCGCCATGGCCGTCGGGCGAGACTATTACGGCGATTATTTCCGTACGATGCGCTGGTACTCCGCGCCCGGCTCGGACGATCCTGATTTGCGAGGGCCACGCGCTTTCAAGGGTCTGAAAGTGGCCAGCTCCATCGCCCATCTCTATGATCGATCCCGGGTATGGGCCGAGTGTTTTCACTCCAGCGGCTGGGGCGCGACACCGGCGCAGATCCTGGATGGCGTCAACGGCGTTTTGGTGCTGGGCGCCAATCTCATCAATCTGCACGGCCTGTACTACACGACCGCAGAGAGCTGGTGGGAATGGGCGCCGCCCGACTTCCATTTCCGTCAACCCTATTGGGCAACGATGGAGAGCTTCAACGCCTATGCCACCCGGCTTTCCTGGCTGTTGTCGCAGGGCGTCCATATCTGCGACGTCGCGATCCTCTATCCCTCGACAGCCTTGTCGGCGGGCTTGAATGCGGCTGTCGACGAGGCGCTAGCTGGACCCGCGCCGCTCTCCGAAGCGCAACGGGCCGAAGCCAAGCCCCCGGTCGACGCCGCAGAGGCGTCCGCCTTCGATGTGGCGAGGACTCTGTTCACCCAGGGGGTCGATTTCGACATCGTGGATGACGCCTCCCTCGCCGGTTCCACCCTCAAGGACGGACGCCTCGCGGCCGGACAGGGGTCGTGGAAGACCATCGTGCTGCCGGAAATGTCGGCGATTAACGGGCGAACCCTGCAAGTTTTGCGCGACTTCTCAAGACAGGGCGGACGCGTCGTCGCTTTGGGCGCGTTGCCGAGAGCCAGCGACAGAGCCGGAAGCCAGGACGCCGAGCTGGCCGCCATGGTCGACGAAATCTTCGGTGTGGGCGGCCCAGGTCTTCATCGCGCCAGCTTCGACCCGGATCTGGCCGACGTCGTAGCCCCCCGCCACGAGAGAGATTTCAGCGCGGCCGATGGAGCCCTTCAGACTCTCCACCGACGGATCGGCACACGCGATGTCTGGTTCGTGCGCAATCCCGAACCGGTCGCCCGTCAGACGACCCTCAGCCTCAGGGCCGTGGGCCAGGCCTCACGGCTTGACCCATTCACAGGAGCCATCAGCGCCCTTGCCAGCCGTGCGATCAGTCAAAGCCACAGCCGCCTGGACGTGACGGTTCCGGCGTCCGGCGCGACCGTCGTGATGATCGAGACCGGCGCGTCGACCTTCGATGCTCAAGCGTCAGGCAGCGAGGCTGACGACCTCCATGAAGTTATAAGCCTGGCCGACAATTGGACTTTCGCGTTGGCGCCGACGATGAACAATCGCTTTCGTGATTTCGATTCGGTCACGGAAATGGTTGGCGTAGAAATCCGCCGTCTGGACTGGTGCGAGAGTCTGGAAGTTCCAGGTCCAAAGGCTTCTTGGACAACGACGGCGCCGACCCACGCCCCCCGTCTGCTGGTTCTAGGCCCCATTTCTCCGACGGAAGACGTCGCTAGGTGGGAAGAATCCATCGCCGATCTTCCACCCGGAATGGCACCGCCCGACTTTCAGGGGCGCGAGGGCGTCCATACTTGGCGGGATTACGCTTTCTCGTCGCGTGAAGGCATCCTCGACGATCCCTTTCTCAAGCATTGGTCGAGCGGACCTCATGGCCTGAAAGGCCATGTCCCTGATGACTACATTGACCTGTACAGCGAAAATCCGGGCGACATCTGGTATCTAACCACCAGACTGCACTTGGCTTCGCCTGGGTCTGCGACCCTGGTGAGCGGGAGCCGAGCGGCCTATCGCGCGTGGCTGGGCGGCACGGTGACAATGGACCAGGCCTTGGCGCTGCCGCCTGGCCGGCTGCCGGAATGGAGCCTGCCACACTACGATGCGCCGCCGATCAAGGCGCCGGTCCTGGTCGATAGCGGCGGCGTTCGGCTCTTGTTGCGACTGGCGCAACCGGAGGGCCAGCGCACCAGAGCCCACGTGGGTCTCGCCGGCGCGCCACCCACAATAGACCGCCAGCTGCGCTGGTTCGCCGACGGAAGCCTCGTGCTAGATCCTCGCGTGGCGGAGGATCCTCTTGCGCAATGGTTCAGGTTCGATGTTCCCGCTGGGGCCACAATTCTGGACGTCTTCCATAGAGGCACGATCCACGGCTGGCGTGCCGGCGAACCGCTTCAGGCGCACGGCGATACGATGGCGGACGGTCAGCGCCGCACGACGCTGACCGCCTCTAAGCCGACGGCGAAGCAGTCCCAGATATTGTTGCGAATAGACGCGTCGCCTGGAATTCGCTCGGGCGACTGTTTGCTCCAACCTGTACGGCTGATCGCGCCACAAGGCCCGATCGACATAGGGGACTGGTCGATGCAAGGGCTCGCATCCTACTCAGGCGCAGTCGTGTACCGCCGCGTTTTTGAGCTCTCGGAGAGTTCAGCCGCCCTGCCCCTGATCCTTGAGACCGGTCCGGTCGGCGCGGCAGCTTCGGTCAAGCTGAACGGCGTATCCGTCAGCGATATCCTTGCGCCACCGTGGCGCACCTCACTGATGCACGCTGCGGTAGAGGGCGAGAACACCCTTGAGGTCACCGTCTTCAACACGCTCGCTAACCACTATGCCTGCGCAGCGCCGACTCCCTACGTTTTTCCGGGACAGACTCTATCCGGTCTTTTGCACGCCCCCCGCGTGCTCGCCGCCAAGTCGAAATAGATTATTATTATAATACAATAAGTTATGCTGGGCGCGCGACATTTTTGGACCTGCTCGAAAAGCCCCTTGACCTTTTTCACTCATGAGAACATTTTCATAAGCAGGGGATGAGGCGCGCTTCCGGCGAAAGACCGGCCGTCGTTCGATCCCGGGGAGGGAACATATGAAACTCAAGGTTTTTCTCGCGACGTCGGTAAGCGTCACCACGGTGCTGGCCGCATCGGCCGCACTCGCGCAATCGTCGCCAAATCCCGTTGCGTCGGGCACGCCAGATCAGGTTGAGGAAATCGTCGTCACAGGTTTCCGGGCCAGCCTGGCCTCGGCCATCGAGGCCAAGCGTACAGCAACAGCGATCGTCGACTCGATTTCGGCAGAAGACATCGGCAAATTTCCGGAACAGAACCTCGCGGAGTCGCTGCAACGGATCACCGGGGTGCAGATCAGCCGCAGCAAGGGCGAAGGTCAGAACGTCAGCATTCGAGGACTGAACCCCGATTTCAACCAGATCAGCCTCAATGGTCGTTCCCTGCCCTCGCCGTCAGGCTCGCGCAGCTTCGACTTCACGATCCTGTCCTCCGACCTCATTAACGGTTTGGACGTCTATAAGACGCCGACGGCCGATCTCATCGAAGGCGGCTTGGCGGGAACCGTCAACGTCAAGACGCTGCGCCCCAAGGACGTTCGGGACATGCGCCTCGTCGCCAATGTCGAGAACCTCTACGAAGGCAACGCCAAGAAGTCCGACCCGCACTTCGCGCTGCTGTTCGCTGACCGTTTGTTCAACGACCGGCTGAGCGTCATCGCTGGTGTCGATTACAGCAAGCGCGCGATCCAAACTTATCGCTATGAGGCCTTCGGTCTGGAACTGGCGTCCGAGGCCGCTAAGAACCTCGACTACAACCGCGACGGCGATCGGCTCGATAGCTTCAAGATCAACCATGCACCCAGCTTCGCCACCGATTTTGGACAACGTGAGCGCCTGAGCGGCAATTTCGCGGTCGGCTTCCAGGTCACCGACAATTTCGATGTCTGGGCCGAGGCCATCAATTCGCGCTTCACCAACGACAACGGTACGGCGCGCAACGCCCACCGTTTCACCAACATCTCTGATCCGAACGGCGTCCAGGCCTCGACGATCGACAGCAACGGCATTGTCACCGTTCTGGACTCCAACGGCGTGGATCATCGCAATAATGGTCGCCCGACGTACTACAAGGACAGCCTGGACGACTATGCGGTCGGCGGAAGCTGGAGCAACGGTCCTTGGAAGGTCAGCGCCGAGGCCTCGGCGGGTAAGGCGCGACGCGTCGCCACTGACGTCTCGCTGGAAGTGATTGCACGGGCCAGCGTCAGCCAAAACATCGCGATCGATCCGGGGGGGCCGGCGCAGGTTACCTACACACGCGGCTATGACCCCCTGAACAAGGCCAATTGGCGGGCCCTGGGTCTCAACGGCACCTACAAGCAACCGACGACCGACGAGACCAAAGACGCCCGCTTCGACGTCGCCTACGACTTCGAGGACTCGTTCTTCAAGTCGCTCAAGGTTGGCTTGCAGGCGAGCGAGCGGACACATGAGGTCGTGTCTCAAACCCTGTTTGTCAGTGCTCAGCAATTGGCGCCGCTGTTGGGTGAAACCTACAGCCCCACCATCGAAGGCGGCTCCTTCGCGGCAGGCGCCTACATGCGGCCCTATAACTTCTCGAACTTCCTAGGTGCCTACGATGGCAAGGTGTCGATCCCTTCGCAGTTCCTGTCGTCCGACCCAAAACTGGTGTTTGCCAAGGTTTCGCTGGACAAGCTGGCGGCCCAGTTCCCGCTCACCAAGAACCTGGCGCAAACCTACGGGGTCCAGGAAGACGGCTTCTCCGGCTATGCGATGGTCAATTTCGCCAATAGCGACGATCGGCTGTCGGGCAACGCCGGCCTTCGGGTCGTTAAGACGTCACAGACGTCCAGCGGTTATTCACCGGACCTGAGCCTGATCACCTTCAACCAACAGGGCGCCACCACCACGGTGCCTAGTGTCACGGCGGTCCAGTACAAGCGTTCCTATACCAACGTCCTGCCCAGCCTCAACCTGCGCTACGAAGTCCAGCCGGACTTCTATGTACGCTTTGCGGCGGCGCGCGTCCTGTCGCGGCCAACCTTGTCCATCCTGGCGCCCAACACGATCGTCAGCGCAAACGTCTTGACGATCACCAAGGGCAATCCTGACGTCGATCCGTACCTCTCGGACCAGTACGATTTGTCCGCCGAATGGTACTTCAAGTCTGGAGCTCTTCTGTCCGGCGCTATTTTCTACAAGGACGTGCAGAACTTCATCGTCAACACCTCCACCAACCAAACCCTGCAAATCAAACAAGTACAGGGTGCGACTGTCCCGATGACCTTCAATGTTCTGCAGCCTGACAATGGCGGGAACTCCAAGATCAAGGGTTTCGAAATCGGCTATCAGCAACCGCTGAGCTTCCTGCCTTCTCCATTCGACGGATTGGGCGTGATCGCCAACTACACCTATGTCTCGGCCGATCCTTTGAGCGCAACGGCTGGTCAGGCCCCCACCCCATTGCCGGGTGTCTCGAAAAACAACTACAATCTCGTGGCTTACTACGAAAAAGGTCCTTTCGGCGCTCGGATATCTTACAACTATCGAGACAAGTTTGTGGTCGATACCCTGAGCTATTTTGGAGACGGACAGTATACCAATAAGTATGATCAGCTTGACTTTTCATCGAGCTATAAGCTCAACGATCATATCGAATTTACGTTCGACGTGCTTAACATCTCCAACTCGCCGATCGTGAACGTCAACAAGTACGGCACCAATCGCGGCTATGAAGACAACGGTCGTCGCATCACCTTGGGCGCACGTCTGAAGCTGTAAACACCTCCCCTCCTGCCCGCCCGGAACCTTCAAGGTCCGGGCGGGCATTTTTTTGGTTTGAGAGGACCTTGTGTAATCCTCTCTTTTTAAGGTCAGGCTTGGACTGCGCATGAAAAAAGCAACTGTCCGTCCCAACACCCTGGACATGATCTTTTACGGCGCGGGCGAAGGGGCCACATCCCTGGTCCTTAATGGTCTCTATGGCTTTGCCCTGATTTTTTACACCGAAGCGCTCGGCCTGAGTCCTGTGCTCGCGGGTTTGGCGCTCTCTATCTCGATTTTTTGGGAAGCTATTACCGAGCCCTACATGGGGTATCTTTCTGATCGCACACGCTCCCGTTTTGGAAGCCGTTATCCTTGGATCTTTATCGGCGCTATCGCCCTTGCGCTGTGTTTCTACTTCCTGTGGAAGGTTCCTGCGCCGCTGCGAGGCGGGGGAACGGCGACATTCGCTTATCTTGTGGTGCTCAATCTTCTACTCCGCACCAGCTTGACGATGTTTATTGTGCCCTATCTGGCTCTGGGCTTCGAGGTGGCGCCGTCCTATGGCGACAGGCCGAAACTCCAGGGCATCCGCTGGGTGTGCAACATGGCCGCCAACATGGCCGGGCCTGCCATGGCCTGGATCCTGTTTTTCAACGACACCACTGGAGCCGACGGCAAGATCCTCAAGGGCACCAGTGTGGCAAGCAATTTCGAGGCTATGGGTGGAGCCTTCTCCATCGCTCTTCTGGGTTTAACGGCGCTGATGCTTTGGGGATGTCGCTGGGCCGCCAAGGACACCCGACTGGGACAGCCCAATGCGCCCAAGGCGTCAAACGTCGGCTTCTGGGAAGGCTTCAAACCCATCATCAGCGACCGCGATGTTCGTAGTGTGATCGGGCTGATCTTTCTTTTGGTCACCGGAATGGTGATCGTCTCGTCGCTGCAGATCTATCTCTACGTCCACTTCATGGTGTTCTCAGCCGGAGACAAAACGATCGTCCACGGTTCAACCATGGTTGCCGCCGCGCTTGGTGCCCTGATTTCGCCTTGGGCCGCCAAGCGTTTTGACAAGAAGGGCGCGGTAGTCTTCGGTTCGATCATCGGGATTGTCGGCGAACTTGGCCTGGCTTTGGCCTTCCTGACGGGGTGGCTGCCGCGCTCCGGCGCTTTGGCGGTCTCTGTCTTCATCCTGTTTCAAGGGTTTTACTGGCTGGCCAGCGGCGTTGTCCTGCCCGTTGTGACCGCGATGATGGCGGATGTGGCCGACCTGGGCGGGCGCCGCGCGGGCAGAACACTGGATGGTAGCTATTCAGCGGTTCTAAGCTTGGCTTGGCGCGTGGGGACGTCTTTGAGCCTGCTGCTGTCTGGCCTGCTGCTTGGCATGACGGGCTTTGAGACTGTCGTCGGTTCCGAGCCCTCTCCGCAGTCGGTCTGGCGAGTCGCCGGCCTTGTATTTGCTGTCGGCGCGGTCTTCTACGGACTTTCAATCGCCTGGGTGAGAAGTTACCGCCTTGATCGTGTTCGGTTCTCACAACTGGTTCAAGAGACGCCATAGGTCGTCGTGAGTTTAAGGCGTCAGAGGTTTTGGGACAGTCGGGTGTCCGCCGTCAGCGCCTTTGAGACAGATTGAGGGTTCCGTTTAGAGGAGGGTTTTGGTCTCGTCGTAGTGACGAAGGAACGAAGATGAGACCAAAATGAACCGCCCCGGGTTTGCCGGAGGCCCCAACTCCTGAGAGTAAGGGGCTATGATGAGCAAGACGACGAACAAGTTTTCACCTGAGGTTCGCGAGCGAGCGGTGCGGATGGTGCTGGATCACGAGCGGGATCACGCATCGCGCTGGGCGGCCGTGGTGTCGATCGCGGAGAAGATCGGCTGCGTGTCTCAGACCCTGCATGAATGGGTCAAGAAGACGGAGGTCGACACCGGCAAACGTGCCGGCGTGCCGACGGATGTCGCCGAGAAGCTGAAGGCGCTGGAGCGGGAGAACCGCGAGTTGCGCCAGGCCAACGAGATTTTGCGCAAGGCATCAGCCTATTTTGCCCAGGCGGAGCTCGACCGCCCGTTCAAGCGATGATCGCTTTCATCGACGATCACCGACAGGCTCACGGGGTCGAGCCGATCTGCAGGGTTCTGCCGATCGCCCCGTCCACCTACCACGAGCGCGTCGCCCAGCAGCGCGATCCGGCCCGGCTGTCGGCTCGGGCGCGTCGGGATCAGGCGTTAAAGCCAGAGATCGCACGGGTGTTCGCCGAGAACTTCGCGGTCTACGGCGTGCGCAAGGTCTGGCGGCAAATGAGGCGGGAGGGTTTGACCGTCGCCCGCTGCACGGTGGAGCGGCTGATGGAGACATGGGCCTTGCGGGGGTGATCCGGGGCAAGCCGGTGCGCACAACCGTCAGCGACAAGGCCGCGCCGTGCCCGCGGGATCACGTGAACCGCCAGTTCAACGCGCCAGCGCCGGATCGACTGTGGCTATCGGACTTCACCTATGTCGCCACCTGGGCAGGCTTCGTCTACGTCGCCTTTGTCATCGACGCCTACGCCCGGCGCATCGTCGGCTGGCGCGCCAGCCGCACGGCGCACGCCAGCTTCGTCCTGGACGCTTTGGAGCAGGCTCTTCACGACCGCCGGCCGGCATATCGGGCCGGCCTAATCCACCACAGCGACCGCGGCAGCCAGTATGTCTCGATCAAGTACACCGAGCGTCTGGCGCAGGCCGGGATCGAGCCCTCGGTCGGCAGCGTCGGCGACAGCTATGACAACGCCTTGGCCGAGACCATCAATGGCCTCTACAAGGCCGAAGTCATCCATCGGCGTGGACCATGGCGAACCTTCGAGGCGGTCGAGTTGGCCACACTCGAACGGGTCGACTGGTTCAACAACAGGCGGCTCTTGGAGCCCATCGGCAACATCCCGCCGGCGGAGGCCGAGGCCGCCTACTATGCCGCGCTCACCCAACAGGCTATGGCGGCGTGACTTAAACCAAATGGCCTCCGGCAAACCCGGGGCGGTTCACTGACCTCCTCCGTCAGCAAACTGACACGCGATCACGTTAGTGCAGCGTTAATCTGCCCGACCATGTTCGGGGACGGGACGCCCACATGGCCTGGCTGCGTGACATCGATCGTTGGTTCGCGACCCGCGTGTTGCCCTATGCTGGCAACTATCGTGCCTATGCCCGCAAGCTAATCGGCGACGAGGCCGAGGCGGAGGATCTTGTTCAGGAGGCCTACGCCAAGGTGCTGGGCGTGCCTGATTGGCGCCGGCTTGAGGCGCCCGAGCGCTTCGTGATGACCATCATTCGCAACCTGGCCTTTGAACGTTTCCGCCGCGCCAAGGTGGTCAGAATCCGCCAAATCGGGGTGCTGGAAATGGACTTGTTGGCCGATCCCGCGCCCGACGCCTACGCCATAACCAGCGCACGGCAGGAACTGGACCTGGTGCTCGCTGCGCTGGATCGCCTGCCCGAGCAATGCCGCAAGGTGCTGACCTTGCGAAAAATGTACGGTCTTTCCCCGGCGCAAATAGCGGTTAGGTTGAACTTGTCCATCTCTACGGTCGAGAAACACCTGGCCAAGGGGCTTCGGCTCTTGACCAAATCCCTGGCCGCGGGCGATGGCCGCAGTATCGAGAAACGACCGAGTTCATGGCCAAGACGGGCGATCAAGACAGAGACGCACTGATCGCCCAGGCCTCGCAATGGTTGGCGCGTCTGGACGCCGGCCGCACGACAGAGCTGGAACTGGACGCCTGGCGTGACGCCGATCCGCGCCGCGCCGCCGCCTTCGCGGAGGTGGCCAGCGCCTGGAGCCGGCTGGACGCGCTGCGGAGCGATGAAGCGCGACCCGCGCCGGGGATCAATCGCCGGGCCTGGCTGACAGGCGGGGGCGCGGCCTTGGCCGCCAGCCTGACGGTCGGCGCCTATCTTGGCCGCGATGTCCTGCTGCGCGATCGGGTCACGACAGGGATAGGCGAGCGCCGCACCCTGGCCTTGCCGGATGGCAGCTCCGTTGAACTGAACACCGACACTCAGATTTCCTGGCGCTTTGACCGGCAGAGACGCCGGTTGTGGCTGGCGCGGGGCGAGGCGGCCCTGACCATCGCCAGAGACACATTGCGGCCCTTCGAGCTGGTCACCGCGCAGGGGCTGACCCGGCTGGCGGCCGGGCAGTTCAATGCGCGCCTGCGCCCGGCAGGGCTGGACCTTTTTGTCCTGGCGGGCCGGGCGGTAATCCAAACCGCCTCCGCCACGGCCGAGGCGGGCGTGACCGGCCCCGACGACGCGCGACAGGTTCTGGAGGTCAGCGATCGCAAGATCGAGGTCGTCGACGCCCCGGAAGCCCAGGTCCAGAGCGTCCAGGCCTGGCGGCGGGGCGAAATCGTGTTCGAGGGGCAGCCGCTGTCAACCGCGGTCGAGGAATATAATCGCTACCTGACTCGCAAGCTAGTCATCGGCGATGCGCGGGCAGCCAATCTGAAGCTAGGCGGCCGGTTCCTGACCGGTGATCCCGAGAGCTTCCTGCAGGCCCTGCGCACGACGTTCGGCCTACGGATCGTCGAGGACGGACCGTCGCGAATTCTTCTTAAATCTCGATAGGGGTTTTCTCCACGCCCCCCGTCTTGCCGTTCGAGACGCCGATCACGGTGATCAACGAGGCAGGGGCAAATTCAATGATCAAGACCTGGGCGCCGCGCATGGGCGCGTGCTTGTTGCTGGCCACGACGGCCATCGTTTCGGCCACGCCGGTCGTCGCTCAGGCCCAGGCCGCGCGCGTCGAGTTCGATATTCCGGCCGGGGACACGGCGGCGGCGCTGAACGCCTTCTCGCGCCAGGCCGGCGTGCAGTTGATGTTCCCCTATGACGTCGCCGCCCGCCACCGCACCGACGGTCTGAAGGGCGCGTTCGGTCGGGAGGAAGCCCTGCGCAAGCTCATCGCAGGCGCCGATCTGGAGATCGCCTCGGCCAATGCCCAGGTCATCACTCTGCGCCAACGGGCTGCGGGTCCTTTGGCCGCCAACGCGGCCGCCGCTGACGTGGTGGAAGAGGTGATCGTCACCTCGCGCGCCGGCTCGGACGCCCGCACACGCCTGACCACCAGCTACGCCGTCACCAGCATGAGCGAAGAGTCGCTGCGGATGCGCTCGCCGATGGGTGTGGCCGACGCGCTGAAGTCGGTGCCCGGCTTCTGGGTGGAGGCTTCGGGCGGCGAGGCCAGCGCCAACATCCGCGCCCGCGGCATCCCGCAGGAAGGCTTCTCGGCGATCGCCCTGCAGGAAGACGGCGCGCCGGTGCAGCATGACGGCGGCCTGGGCTATCTGAACGCGGACCAATCCTTCCGCCTGGACGAGACCATCGAGCGGATCGAAGTGGTGCGCGGTGGACCATCGTCGATCTTCGCCTCCTACGCTCCGGGCGGCACGGTCAACTTCATCACCCGCAACGGCGGCGGCACGCCGGAAGGCATCGCCAAGCTTCAGGTCTCCGATTACGGCCTTAAGCGCGTCGACCTCTGGTACGGCGGCCCGATCGGTGAGTGGCGGGTCGGCGCCGGCGGCTTCTGGCGCGAGGATGACGGCATCCGCGATCCGGGCTTCACGGCCAACAAGGGCTATCAGTGGCGCCTCTCGGCCGGTCGCGACTTCGAGCGCGGCAGCATAGAGTTCAACATCAAGCACCTGGACGACAACGTCATCCTGTTCGCCGGCGTGCCGATCAAGTTCAACGCCGCGGGCGAGCCCGGTGACACGCCCGGCTTCGACGCCCTGAAGGGCACCCTGGCCGGTCCGGAGACCGCCCAACTGACCCTGCGCGGCCCGACCGGTCCGTTCAACTGGGACCTGACGCGCGGCACGGAGGTGAAGCTGACCCAAGCCACCGCCATCCTGAACTATGAGCTGTTCGACGGCTGGAACTTCCAGAACACGCTGCGCTACCGGACCTCGGAGTCCAAGCGCATCGGCTTGTTCCCGAACACGCCAGTGACTGGCGCGGCCCGTATCGCCCAGTACCGCGCCCTCCTGCTGGCGGCCACGCCGGGCGCCACCGACGTGCAGTTGCGCTACGCCACCTCGCCGACCGAGATCTTCCAGACCACGGGCGCTGGCCAGAACGGCAACGGCCTCGTTCTCGACGGCTCGCTGCGCTACGTCTCGGTGCCGCTGGACGAGCTGATCAACGACGCCCGCCTGTTGCACAAGTTCGAGATCGGCGGCCAGACCCATGACGTCGCCTTCGGCGTCTACACCGCCCACGTCGAGGAAGCCTTCAACCGCTATTCGGCCAACGTCCTGCTCGACGTGCGCAGCAACGCCCGGCGACTGAATCTGGTGGCCGTCAACGGGGCGGGGCAGGTGATGTCCAGCCTCACCGAGAACGGCGTCTCGCGCTACGGGGCCGAGTTCGCCAACGGCGATGGCAAGTCCAACACCACGGCGCTCTACCTGACCGACGAATGGAGCATCACGCCCTCCTTGCGCATCGACGCCGGGGTGCGCTGGGAGCAGATCGAGTTCGCCGGCCGCAGCGAGCGCAGCAAGACCATCAATCTGGGCCTCTCACCCACGCCGGCCGACGACACTGTGCTGGTCGGTTCGGGCATTTATGACCGCCTCGACCGCAAGTTCGACCACGCCGGCTGGACCGTGGGCGCTGACTACCGGATCACCCCGCAGATGGGCGTCTTCGCGCGCTACACCTCGGCCTTCCGCCTGCCATCGCTGGGCGACTACATTACCAACGCCCTCAACGCCGCCCCGACCGTCCAGACCATGGACCTGATGGAGGCCGGCTATAAGTGGTCGACGCCGAAGGCCGATCTCTACGCCACGGTGTTCCAGACCACCTATGACAACCTCGGCTTCGGCAGCCTGGTGTTCAATCCGGCCACCGGCGCCTATGTCCAGCAGACCAGCATCACCGACACCAAGACGCTGGGCCTGGAGGTTGAAGGAACCGTGCGTCCTACCCGCTGGTTCGACGTTGGATTCAGCGCAACGTTCCAGAACCCGGAATTTGGCGACTACAAGTTTGAGGAAGCCTGTTCGATCTCGGCGACCGACGCCACCTGTCTGATCAAGCCGCCCGCCACGACCGCCAGCCGCACGCGCGACTTCACCGGCAACCAGCTGATCCGCGTGCCCAAGACCTCGTTCCGCCTGACCCCCGGCGTGAACCTGCTGGAGGGCCGCCTGCGGGTGGAAAGCAGCGTCGAGCGCTACGGTGATCGCTACTCCGACGCCGCCAACACCCTGAAACTGCCGGCGTATACCCTGGTCAACGCCACGGTGCGGTTCAACGTCACCGACAAGTTGGCCATCTACGCCTATGGCAACAACCTCACCGACGAGATCGGCCTGACCGAGGGCAACCCCCGCGCCGGCCAGATCATCAGCACCGAGGCGGGCGCCGTGTACGGGATCGGTCGTCCCGAGTTCGGCCGCTCGTTCCGCGCGGCTGTGATGTACCGCTTCTAGCCTCCCTCCAGTTCCCCTCGACTTGGGCGGCCGGTTCTGCCGGCCGCCCATCTTTTCGTTTGGAAGAACAGCCATGATCCGCTGCCTGCTCGCCCTGATCGTTCTTGCCCTGGCGCCTCCGGCCTGGGCGCGGGAGAAGGCCCCGGACCTGATCTTGACCGGTCAGATCGTCGGCGCCGATCACCAGACCTACAAGCCCGTGACCTTCGAGGTGCCGCCGGGCGTGACGCGGCTGACCGTGGCCTTCGACTACACCGGCAAGGATCAGAGGACGGTCGTCGACATCGGGCTGATGGATCCGCAGCGCTTCCGAGGCTGGAGCGGCGGTAACAAGCGCACCTTCACGCTGGCGATCGAGGACGCCACCATGAGCTACTTGCCGGGCCCCCTGCCAGCCGGACGCTGGACCCTGCTGCTGGGCATACCCAACACCCGCGCCGCGACCGTGGCGTCCTATGAGGCCAGAATCTTCCTTGAGCGGGCGACTGGCGCTCCGGGCCTGACGGCGCCGCCGTTGAAGGCCGGCCCAGGCTGGTATCGCGGCGATCTCCACGCCCACACCGGCCACAGTGACGGCTCGTGCCAGACCCAGAGCGGCGCCCGCGCGCCGTGCCCGGTCTATCGCACTGCCGAGGCAGCTTCGGCCCGGGGCATGGATTTCATCGCCATCACCGATCACAACACCACCAGCCATTTCGAGGCGATGGCGGAGCTTCAGCCGGCTTTCGACAAGCTTCTGCTGATCCCTGGCCGCGAGGTCACCACCTTCCAGGGTCACGCCAATGTCTTTGGCCCAACCGCCTTCATCGACTTCCGCCTGGGCGACCCGGCCGTGCCGGATGTCAGGACGCTGCAAGGCCTGGTCGAAGCCGCCGGAGGGCTCCTCTCGATCAACCATCCCAGCGCGCCGTCGGGCGAAGCCTGCATGGGCTGCGGCTGGACGACGGCCAACACGGACTACGCCAGGGTCCAGGCCATCGAGGTCGCCAATGGCGGCTCGGAGCGCGCCCAGGGCGGCGCGGAGGGGCCTCTGCTGGGCCTGGCATTCTGGGAGGCGCGATTGAACGCCGGCCATCGGATCACGGCCATTGGCGGCAGCGACAATCACGACGCGGGTCTCTCGCCGGATGTGGCCTCATCGATCGGCCGCCCGACTACCGTGGTTCATGCTGATGAGCTCTCAACGGCGGGACTACTCGCGGGTCTGCGGGCAGGGCGGGTGTTCATCGACCTGGACGGAACCCGCGATCGTGTACTGGACCTGTCGGCCCGCGGCGCCATGGGGACTGCCGCCATGGGCGGCGCACTACCGTTTCAGCGCGGCGAGACAGTGACCTTCACGGTCACCGCCTTCGGTGTTGGTCCGGCTATGCTGGAGGTTGTTCAGGACGGCGTAGGGAGGACATCAGTGTTCACAAGCTCTGACGTGTTCTCGATCAAGATGGGGGACAGGCCCAGCTGGGTGCGCGTCGATCTGCGCGACCTGGGCGGACGGCTAATGTTGATCGGCAATCCAATCTACCTGACACCTGCGCGCTAACACTCATCGCCCGACCTCAGCATGCTCTGGCTCATGTCGATGGCGCCTTGGTGGTGAGCGATCATCACCTTGGCCCAGAGCACATCAATGTCGGGCGCACGGGCCGACATCATGCCGCGGCTCATGCGCATGGCGTCCGATTTCAGTGCCTCCGCACCCGCCTTGTCACGGGTTGATTTCATCTGCGGCTGGGTGGCCATGCCGGGCCTTCCGGGCTGCTCATCGATTGGGCCAGGGCCGGCCCGGCCGCCGCGCTCGACCAATCGTGGTCGCGATGGCGGAACAGGCCGCACTTTGAGAGAGACACACACACCAATTTTCTCGACCGTGTCCCGACGCTTCGAAGGCCGGTTTGCGCGCTTAGCGAGACCTTAGTTGAGGTGTCACCGCCTCATTCTGCTTCAACGGCGAGGTTAGTTCGCAGCATCACCGCGTCGGGTTTGCCGTCTGGCGCCAACATGGAGCTCACCACCTGCCCGAGCTTGAGTCGTGGGATAAAGGTCTCGCTATGGGGTGGTCCTGGTGTCGGCTACCGGCGCCGTTCCGCAGGGTGATCTTCCCCCGAAAAAGTGGACGGGGTTAAGCCGCTCTGCGTTCCATCTCGGCGGGACTGATATAGTCCAGAGCCGAATGCAGGCGACGTGAATTGTAGAAGCCCTCGATATAGCCGAACAGATCGCGCCGGGCCTCGGCGCGGGTGGCGTAGACGCGATGATAAACCCGCTCGGTCTTGAGCGCGTGGAAGAAGCTTTCCATCGGCGCGGTGTCCCAGCAGTCGCCCTTGCGGCTCATGGATGGGGTAATCCCTGACTGGGCCAGGGCTGAGCGGTAGGCTTCAGCGGCGTACTGGCTGCCCTGGTCGGTGTTGAAGATCTCTGGCGGCCCGTAACGGGCCAAGGCCTCCTCAAGGGCCTGGATGCAAAACTCGGCGTCCATGCTGTTGGAGAGCCGCCAGGACAGGACTTTCCTCGTCGCCCAGTCCATTACCGCCACCAGGTACAGGAAGCCCCGCCGCATCGGGATGTACGTGACGTCGGCGCACCAGACCTGATTGGGCTTGTCGATGGTCAGCCCGCGCAGCAGGTACTTGTAGGCCCGGTGTTCCGGGTGCGGGATCGTCGTGCGCGGCTTCTGATAGATCGGCGCCAGGCCCATCCTGGCCATCAGCCTGCGCACCCGCATCCGGCCGACCCTGTAGCCTTGGCGGCGTAGATGCCGGGCCATCTGGCGCGAGCCGTACCAGGGTGTCTCCAGGAACGCCTCGTCGATCAGCCGCATCAGCGCCAGGTTCAGCGGGGTCTCGCCCGCCGGCTGATAGTAGAAAGCCGAGCGGCTGATCGACACCAGGGCGCACTGGCGCTGGATCGATAGTCGGGGATGCTCGGGCTCGATCATCTGTCGCCTCCGGTCCAGGCTCAACGACCGAAGGCCTTGGCTAAAAAATCCCGCTCCACCACCAGCTGGCCGATCTTGGCGTGCAGCTTGTCGATCTCGCCCTCCCGGGCGCCCTCGGTCGCCTCGGCCTTGCCGGAGAACACCCCGGAAAGCCCCTCGATGGCCTGCTTGCACCACGCCGTAATCATCGTCTGATGGACGCCGTGTTTCGTCGCCAGCTGAGACAGGGTCAGCTCCCCCTTCAACGCCTCCAACGCGACCTTGGCCTTGAAATCAGCCCAGTACCGCTTCCGCTTCCCAGTCATAAAGTCCGTCCTTCATCGAGGTCGAACCACCTTAGCCAACTGTCCGAATTTCCGGCGCCACCTCAGACGGACCAATACCTCCGCATGTTTCAGTGCCGATCAGGTTTAAGGCGCCCGCAGCAGAAGCTTTGGCCGCGCCTCCTTCCGAACGCAGCTTGGAGGTTGCAACGAGATGGTTTGCCTTGGTCGGGGGAGCAGGAACCTGGACGAGCTGCGATCGCCGGCACGTATCGCGCTAAATCAGCTTTCTCCTGAAGTTCGTCAGGCAGTGGGTGCAACGCACGCCGATGGGAGCAGCATTGTCGGCGGGGCCTTCGTCCGCGCTCTGGCGCAGGAGATTGATCGCACTGCTCAAGTCCAGGATATTGAGGCCGCGAGACAATACCTTCTTCGTCCTGAATCGGCCGGGTACTGGGACATAGCAAAGAGCAAATCGATGCAGTCTGACCTCATTGCCTGGGGCAAGGGGCGACCGGATCGGCAAGAGATGGCTTTGGTTCTTGTCCGAGTGTTTTCCGGCCTCAAGTTAGCCGCGTCGCGTAGCGCCGAGGAGGGCCGCAGCCTTTTCCGGCACTCATTATGCTCAATGGTGAACTGCGAAATCGCCTCACGGCCCGCGGCCATCGAAGCGACCCCGCGTTGAAGAGGGACAGCGCTAGGGTTCCAAACCGGTTCCTACTGAGCGCGATCCCCTTGTCGCTCCCCTAGCTCGGCAGCCGGGCGCGCGCTTGCGGCGCCCTTTTCAGCGAGAGCGTCCAGGCGAGCGCCGGTTCTTCTGGTAGATATCCCACAAAGCGGCGACGTGGGCCGCGCTTTATGTCGGGGGACACCGCATGGCTGAGCTGACCAAGGACCAGATGATCGCCCTCACCACTCATGTGGTGGGCGCATACGTCGGCAACAACCGCGTGTCTGTCGTCGACCTGCCCGGCCTCGTAAAGAGCGTCTACAGCGCGCTTGCCTTGGCCGCAGTTCCGCCGCCTAGCGAGGCTGCGGCTCCCGTCGAGAAGGCAACAGCCTCACAGATCCGCAAAAGCATCACGCCTGACGCCCTGATCAGCTTCGAGGACGGCCGGCCCTATAAGACGTTGAAGCGCCACCTTACGAACCTCGGGCTCACGATCCCCGAATACAAGGCCAAGTGGGGCCTGCCTCAGGACTACCCGACGACCGCTCCGAGTTATTCGCAGGCGCGCTCGATGATGGCCAAGGCCCTGGGCCTCGGACAGGGCGGCCGCAAGTCGCCCAAGCGCGCCAAGTAGGCCAAGGTCATCGCTCAATAAAGGCGGGCGCCGGCCGGAGATTAAGGGGGCAGGCGCCGCTCGTCGTCCACCAAGGTCAGGCGACTGGGCGCGGTTCCGCCCCAGGTCCACAGCACCAGGTTCATATCGGCGTGACCCGATCCCGGCGCAAAGCTGCGGACCAACAGGCCTTTGAATCCCTGGGCGATTAGGCGTTGGCTGAAAGCCTGAGTGCGCGACACGCCCAGCGCGATCATTTCGTCGCGCCAGCCGTTGTCAGCCAGCACCGTTGCGTCAATGTCTTCACGGGCAAGCGCATCTGCGTCCCGCCCGTCGAAGATCTCATCCACCTCAGCATCGTAGGACACGAGCATCGTGGGCTGGAGGGCGCCGACCTGGTTGGCCTCGCGAACGGCGGTCATCACGTCCAGCGCTGCGTAAAGAGCTGGCGTGCCTTTTGTGTTGAAGCGGCCGCCATAGAGTTGCGCGCCCCGACCAGACAAGGGTTGGCGGGCGTAGACGGGATTGAGCGCCCGATAGAGCGGACCGGAATACCGCACAGCGAGCTAGGCGTAGACGCCGGCGTCTACCGCATCGACATAGTCGAGAACCTCGTCGCCACGCCCATCTCTGACCAGCTGCATGGCCGTCTGCCCCGAAAAGCCGGCCAACGGCTCTGATCGGAACCAAGCATAGGCGATCATGGCCGAACCAAACCGCGCCTCGACCTTATTGATGACCTCGACCATTTCCCGAAGGCGTCGCTGAGTGCGATCGGACTGCACGCGATCTTTGCGTTGAACAGCGTCACGGCCAAGGCCAACCGTGCGCGCCACCTCCTCACTCGTCGTCTGAAACGCGTCGGCAATCTTGCGGGGCGCGAAGAATCCATCGTCGGCGTATGCGTGGAGCGCCATGTCGCCATCATCCTAATGCCACGTACTATGACGCACTATAGCGTCAATATGTGCGACAGGCAAAGCAATCAGGCTTGTGCCGGGCGGTCGCCTGTTGGGCGGCGATCTGCGCGAAGACAGCGGCAGTATCAGCGTTGGCTTCATCTATGACCCCGGCAGCCTCTCTGGCCGGGAGGGCTTCAGACCCCGCCGCCCCGTCAAGGCGCCAGCGCTGCAGGAACTGGCGCTCGGGGCCGCCGGCATTGGAGACCGACACGACGAGCTCTCCGCCATTCCCAGCGGGGACCGTCACCGGGAACATGAAACCGGTATTGGTCGGCCCGGCCGGGATGACGATCGTCAATGAGTGGTCGTGGTCCGGGGCTTCTACGCGAAGGAAGACCGCTGATTGTTCGGCGTCGAGATCCACGCTCACGCCCAGCCAGCACTTTCTGGCGGTTGGGACCACATCGACAACAATGGCGTCGCCTGCAACACCGATGAAGGGCTCACCTCATATGTGGACGACCCCCTCGACGGATCAAAGCTGATGACCATGGGACCGACGTCGGAGAACTACTTCTTCCCTCGGAACCGAGGGTCGTAAGTCCACTTTCGAACTTTGGTGGCGGTGATTTTGGCGCTGTCGGGGTGTGATGGATTGATCACCACGTTCTGCTCTTCAGGAACGATGATTGATGGGACGAAGAGTAAGCAGGTGGATGCAGACTGGAGCCACTCAGTCCCGAGCTGAATGCTTTCGTACCCGGAAGGTTCTGCGTCCCAGCCTATAGGGAGCGTGCTGACGCCGCGAGTAACCGCAGCCTTTGCCACGAGGTCAGGAACTTCGATCCTGATCAAGAAGCGGTTGAATGGCAGCGCGTTCAGATGGACAACTGTCTCCATGCAAGCGAGCGAAATGGACGTGGCGCAGTACAGAGCGGGCACGTCTTTTTTATTCCAGCGCCCGCCCGACTTGGCGGCGCCAGCGCCGGTTAGATCCTCGGCTTTGTACTTGTCGGTATCTGCAGCAATCCGCCAGAGAACCAGCGTCACGCATAGGCCCCGCTCTGCATCATAAGCAGGGTGTTGGCGACAAGCGTCTGACCTTCCATCGTGTCCATATAGTCGATGGGCCGATCACCCCCGAAAGCAGGCAGCGGGGTGCGCAGCCATTCAGAAAGCCATCCGCCGGCGTCAAAGCCTTCGGGACCACCAGACTCTTCCACCATCGATTCGACCTGGCCAAGCAACTTGGCCATTCCGAGCACACGTTCGCTCTCCTCTTGTGACAGGGTGATGCCCTTGGCCGCCTTGCGGTTCACCGTTGCGGCGGACAGCTTGAGCGCGGTCAGAGCAAGGCCTTGGCCAATCGCAAGGTCGGTGAACAAGGTCTTCGCCCAGCGAGCGCTGACCCCACGCTTGATGATGTTCATGCGTTGGCCATGAGAAGCCAGGAAGACCTCGCGATAGCTCAGGTCTCGGCCTGACTGGGCGCCCTGTGGCGCGGCGGCGATTTTGAGGGTCATCGAACATCTCCTTTGAGCGGAATATATCGCTCATTTGAGCAGCGCGCTAGCCACTAGGCAGGGTTGGAGATTCCCAAGGCGGGGCGGCTTGGCCACGCCCGAGCAACTCGATGGACAGGAGCTGCTTGTAGGTCTGAATTAGCGCGCAGTCAGGATTGCCAAAATCGGCGTCCTGCAGCGATAACCTAGCCATCCGTGCGGGCGAGGCTTTTCCCTTTAGGGCCAGCTCCTGATCCACCTGGATGGCCAGTGCGGCGGCCGCCCGAATGCCGTCCCCTAGCCAGCCTTGCGCATCGGGTGGACCATCCTCTCGAAACCGCAGCGCCGCCACGCCGGCCCGCACGTTGTTATCCCATGGCCGATCGTTTCCGATCGACACCAACCTACCGTCAACGACACGCGCCCAGCCCATGGGTCCAGACAAGCAGGGTCAGCGGGCGAGGGTCAAGGTTGCCCCCTCCCCCGCGCCGGTGGAACTTGCCGGGACGGTGTTCATTACATCGCCCGGTTGGCTGACCATTTGAACTTCTGGATATCCGCCAGCGGGCCTATTGTAGGCGGCGTGGACCGATCACTCTAAACCGCGCTTGCCTGGTGATACTTGCAAACTGCCCGTCCGCCTTCGACCCTTACGCGCCCGCCCGCCCACCTCCTCAAGCGCTTTGACCTGGGCCAGGTCGGCGACGACACCATCAAAACGTTTCTCTCGAAGGGGTTTTCGCTGGCGATCTGCTGCCGCGACTGTCCCCGGCTGACCGAGTGGACGCCGCCTGAGTTGGAGGAGAAGTTTGGCGACAGGCTGAGGCTGCGCATCGCCGACCTGGGCGCGAGGTTGGCTTGTACGGGAGAAGGCGGGTGTGGCTCCCACGACATCGCGGTCTTCCCGCACCTTTACGACGGGTCCTGGTCGTGGTCGCCGCCGCCCGGGCGGGCCTAGCTAGGCGGGAATGACCCCGTCGCCCTTGCCGCCGCGGGCAACGATCTTGAGCGTCCCGTCCGGCAGAGGTCGCTGAAGCTCGGCGACCTCGGTCCAAAGCGCGTCGCTCATCCAAAGGTCCCATTCCTCCGGCTCCGTGAGGACGACCGGCATGGCCTTTGAGTGGAATGTCTTCACGGGCTCGGCCGAGTCCGTGGTCAGGAAACCGAACGCCTCGATATCCTCCCAGCCCTTGCTCTTCATCCGCACGCAGGCATACGGCGTCCAGATCCCCGCGAAGAAAGCCAGCGGCCGGCTTTCGTCGAGCGCAAACCAGATGTTCTGCCGGGTCTTCTCGTGGTCCTGGTCAGGCTCGGCGAAGGACGTGAAGGGGACAAGGCAGCGATTGCCGGCGCCGAGCCAGGGCGCCCAGTGGGTGTTGGTCTTGCCGGTCTTCACGCTGGTGGTGTTGCGCACGTTCGTCGTGCCCTTGTCCGGCTCCATCTTGAGCAGCTCGGCGAAGTCGAACTCCGTGCCCTTGGCCTTCAGTTTGTCGGCGCGCTCTGTAGCGGCCTGGAACAGGGCCTGCTTTGACGAAGGCATTCCCCAGCGCGCGTCGCGCAACATGCGTTGGCCATCCTCGCCGTGGGTGACGATCGGGGCCGCGTAGTCGGGGAACACGCCCGGAATCGGAGGCTGATTGTTGTTTCGGTCGGACATCGCGCGGACAAGCGCAGCGATTTCCGCGCGCGTTTTCATGATAGAATAGAGATTGCACATCGCCAGGATCCAGATCGTCTAGGTTTGGAGCCAAAGCTTAGCTTGCCACGCTTCTGGTTGTTCCCCGTCACCCTCGACGTACAAGTATTCGACCGCCTCGACGTCAGGGTGGATGCACCAGAAGTCATGGCCGGGGTTAAACCAGCCCCATAGCAGCGCGTCGGCCGCTCGGTCCATTCGCGCCGGCAGGTCAGCGTATTCACCCCAAGATGCGCTTCGATAATCGGTAGGCCAGACGCGCGTCGCGAACTTGGAGCCATCTTCGGGGATATCGTCCGCCACGCGATCCACCTTGGGATGTCTGTCCCAAAAGCCTTGCGGCAGGTCATTATGCTGCGCGACGAACAGAGACTGGTCGACATAGGCCAGGCGTGATGGTCCCTCAGCGCCATACGGCTCGATGTGCCGATAGGTGCTGGGTTCTGGAACGATGACGGTGCTCATGACGAAATCCTGATCCAGGTTTGATCGCCTGTCGACCCGCATTGATCGTGTCAGTCTCCCGGATGCCCGGCGAGATGCTCGCGCACCGCTTGCGCGCTGTTGCCCACTTCGTCCAACGCCCGCTGCAGGGTCTCACGCGAGACGCCGAGTTTATCGGTCCAATATCGGACCTCGTGGTTCTCGCTCATGCTGATCAGGGCGCGGTCCCCGGCGCCGGGGTTATTGAGGTCGTCCGACATGGTGTGCTCGGTTGTTTGATGATGAAGGTGAAAAACGGCAAGCGGTTCCACGCCGAGACTAGGCATAGCGCTGCAGACCGCCACTTTCGCTGAGCGGTCGGCGTTATGGCGCCAGGGCTCTGACCTGCGACAAAAAATACTTGAGTCCCCGCAAGCCCTTACGCCTTCGAACGAATCGCTAAGCTTGGGCGTCAAACCCGGTCGCACCTACCGTTGACTCCGCAGGCCACAGGAGAACAAAGATAGAACCCCGCGTTAGGCGCTCATGTCCCTCCACCGCTCCCCCGCCGCGCTTGACGCGCTTCGACGTCAGGTTCGCCTTATCGAACTGGCAGGCTGCGCCAGCGGTCGGGTGCTGCCTTTCGGCGTCGGCGCGATCGACGAGCGTCTGCCCGGCCAGGGCTTGGCGATGGGCGCGTTGCATGAGGTGGCCGGCGGGGCTGAAGGCGCCCTTCATGGCGCCGCCGCAGCAAGCTTCGCGGCCGGTATCTTGGCGCGCGCTGATGGACCGGTGTTGTGGTGTCTGCGGCAGCGCGATCTCTTCGCGCCAGCTCTGGCTCAGGCTGGCCTGCCGCCCAAGCGCGTGATCTTCGCCGAGGCCGGCGACGAGGCCGCGATCCTGGGCGCCATGGAAGAGGGTCTTAAATATCGCGGCCTGGCCGGCGTGGTCGGCGAGGTCGCCAAGCTCTCGATGACGGCCTCGCGGCGCCTGCAGCTGGCCGCCGAGAAAAGCGGGCAGATGGCCATCGCGATCCGAAGATGGAGGCGCACCGCTGATGCGGCGGACCTTGGGCAGCCGACAGCGGCGACCACCCGGTGGAGGGTTTCGGCCCTCCCCTCCTCTCCCCTTCCAACCGCCGGCGTGGGCCGAGCCCGTTGGCTTCTTGAGCTTATGCGTTGCCGCGGTGGCGAGCCTTTCGATATCGAGATTGAAGCCTGTGACGCCAAGGGTCATCTCCGTCTTCCTGCCACAATGGCCGACCGATCGGCTCCGACGCAGCCTGGGCAAGAGCGCGTCGCCGCCTGACGTCCCCGTCGTCATGGTCGGCCGTGTCGGACGACGCCGCGCCATAGCCAGCCTCAATACGGCGGCGGCGCAGGCCGGCTTGCGCGTCGGTCAGGCCGTGGCGCAGGCCACCGCCATGGTCCCGGGCCTCTTGCTGCATGACCTCGACGCGGACGGCGACGGCGCCGCGCTGCATCGTCTGGCGCTCTGGGCCCAGCGGCTCTATTCGCCCGTCGCCGCTGCGGACGGGGCCGACGGGCTGGTGATCGACGCCACGGGCGCCGCGCATCTTCGCGGCGGCGAAGAAAAGATGCTGATCGACATCCGCGCCCGGCTCGAGAAAGTCGGGCTGCAGTCGCAGATCGCGATGGCCGACACCTGGGGCGCGGCCCATGCCCTGGCGCGCTACAGCCGCCGCGCCATCTTCGTTGTCGACCCCGGCGTGATCGGACGAGAGATCTCGGGTTTGCCGGTCTCGGCTCTGCGCCTCCCCAGCGCCACCGTCGAAGCACTCGGCCGCTTGGGCTTCGACACCATCGGCGAGCTGGAGGCCACACCCAAGGGTCCGTTGGCGCACCGGGTCGGCTACGATTCCGTTCGACGGCTGGATCAGGCCTTCGGTCGCCATGCCGAACCGATCGAACCCGTCATGGCGACAGAGACCCTGACGGCGCGCCGCGCCTTCGCCGAGCCGATCGCCGCGCCGGAGACCATGGCGCGATACGTCACCCAGCTGGTCGCAGAGCTTTGCGCCGCGCTGGAGGCCGTCAGCCTCGGCGCGCGGCGCCTGGACGCCTATTTCGTGCGGGTGGATAACCGCACTGAGACAGCGAGGATCGCCATGGCCGCGCCGAGCCGCGATGCCAAGCGCCTGGCGCGGCTTCTCTGCGAGAAGCTCGAAAACGTCGATCCGGGCTTTGGCGTCGAGAAGATCATCCTCGCCGCGCCGGGCGCCGAACCTCTGGTCTTCAAGCAGACGCAGAGCCTGGAGGACGGAAGCGGTCCCACTGATCTTTCTGCCTTGATCGACACGCTGAGCAATCGGCTGGGCGCTGGCCACGTCTATCGCCTGGCGTCGGCCGAGAGTGACTTGCCCGAGCGGTCCGTGAGGGCGGCGCCGGCGCTGGAGGCGGTGGATGACTTTTCGTGGCCACTGGATTGGCCCAGGCCGACGAGGCTTTTTGCCCGACCTGAGCCGGTGGAGACCGTGGCCTTGCTGCCGGACGCGCCGCCGGCCGCCTTCACCTGGCGCGGCGTTCGCCGCAGGGTGCGCTGCGCCGACGGGCCCGAGCGCGTGTTTGGCGAATGGTGGAAGGCCGACGCTGAGCTGGCCCGCTCGCGCGACTACTACCAGGTCGAGGATGACGCTGGCGAACGCTTCTGGCTCTACCGCGACGGCGATGGCGAGGATCCGGCAACGGGGACGCAGCGCTGGTTCATTGCGGGGATCTTCGCTTGACCGGCGCCTATGTCGAGCTGCAGTGCGCGTCGCACTTCTCGCTGCTACGCGGTGCCTCCTCACCCGGCGAGCTTTTCGACCAGGCCGCCGCCCAGGGCTACGAGGCGCTGGCCATCTGCGACCGCAATAGCCTCGCCGGCATCGTTCGGGCGCACGTCGCCGCCAAGGCGACGGGCGTTCGCCTTATTGTGGGCTGCGAGCTGGCCCTGCGCGACGGCACGATCCTGGTGGTGCTGCCGACTGACCGCCCCGCCTATTCGCGGCTCTGCAGGCTGCTTTCGCTGGGCAAGCACCGCGCCGGCAAGGGCGAGTGCGACCTGGACCTGGATGACGTGGCCGCCCACGCGCAGGGCCTCATCGCCATCCTCGTGCCCGACAAGGCCGACGACCTTTGCGCTCTGCAACTGAAGAAGGTCGCCGCGATCTTTGGCGCCGACGCCCACCTGGCCCTGACCTTGCGGCGGCGGCCCGGCGACGCCTTGCGGCTCTTTCGCCTTGACCAAATGGCCAGGGCCGCCGGCGTTACCCCGGTCGTCACCAACCGGGTTCTTTTCCATGAGCCGTCGCGGCGCATGCTGCAGGACGTCGTCACCTGCATCCGTGAGGGTACGACAATCGATGATGTCGGCTTCAAGCGCGATCGCCACGCCGACCGCTATCTGAAGGCGCCTCCCGAGATCGAGCGCCTGTTCGCCAAGCACCTGGACGCGGTGGCGGCGACGGCAGCGATCGCCGACCGCTGCCGGTTCAATCTGGATGAGCTGAGCTACCAGTATCCCAGCGAGGTCAACGAGGGTCGCTCGCCCCAGGAAACCTTGGCGCGGCTGACTTGGGAAGGCGCGGCCGAGCGCTACCCCGACGGCGTGCCCCCCGAGGTCGAGGCGACCTTGAACCATGAGCTGAGGCTGATCGGCATCATGGGCTATGCGCCCTACTTCCTGACGGTCAATTCGATCGTCCGCTTCGCGCGCTCCCAAGAGATCCTCTGCCAGGGACGGGGCTCGGCGGCAAACTCAGCCGTTTGTTACGTGCTGGGCATTACCGCCATCGATCCAGAGCGCAACGATCTCCTGTTCGAGCGCTTCGTCAGCCAGGAGCGCAACGAACCGCCGGACATCGATGTCGATTTCGAGCACGCGCGTCGCGAGACGGTGATGCAGTGGATTTTCGAGACCTATGGCCGCCATCGGTGCGCGCTCGTCGCCGTCGTCCAGCGCTTTCGGCCGCGCGGCGCGGTGCGGGACGTCGGCAAGGTCCTGGGCCTGCCCGAAGACATGACCAAGGCGCTCTCCAGCCAGGTCTGGAGCTTCTCGCGCGAGGCGATCGAGGACAAGCACGCCACGGACCTGGGCATGGACCTGTCGGATCGGCGTCTGCGTCTGACCCTGGAGTTGGCCCAGCAGCTGCTCAACACGCCACGGCACTTCAGCCAGCACCCAGGCGGTTTCGTCCTGACAGAAAATCGCCTGGACGAGCTGGTGCCAATCGAACCCGCGGCCATGGAAAATCGCCAGATTATCGAGTGGGACAAAGATGACATCGACGAGCTGAAATTCATGAAGGTCGACGTGTTGGCCTTGGGCATGCTGACCTGCCTGCAGAAGGGCCTGGCCCTGCTGGCGCAGCACAAGGATATCCATCTTCAGCTGGCCACCATCCCATCGGAGGATCCCCGCACCTATGCGATGATCCGCAAGGCCGACACCCTGGGCGTCTTCCAGATCGAGAGCCGGGCCCAGATGGCCATGCTGCCGCGTATCAAGCCACGCAGCTTCTATGACCTGGTCATTCACGTCGCAATCGTTCGCCCCGGACCGATTCAAGGCGACATGGTCCATCCCTATCTGCGCCGGCGGCAAGGTCTGGAGCCGGTCAGCTACCCCACCCCGGAACTTGAGAAGGTGCTGGGCAAGACACTCGGCGTGCCGCTTTTCCAGGAACAGGCCATGCGCGTGGCCATCGAGTGCGCAGGCTTTACGCCCGGCGAGGCTGACCAGCTTCGCCGCGCCATGGCGACCTTCAAGATGACCGGCGGGGTCAGCCACTTTCGGGATAAGTTGGTGGGCGGTATGGTCGCCCGGGGCTACGAACAGGAGTACGCTGAAAAGACCTTCTCCCAACTGGAAGGCTTTGGATCCTACGGCTTCCCGGAAAGCCACGCGGCCAGTTTTGCGATCCTGGCCTACGCCTCGTCCTGGCTTAAATGTCACCACCCCGACGCCTTCTGCGCCGCCCTGCTTAATTCCCAGCCCATGGGATTTTACGGGGTCTCGCAGATCGTCCGCGACGCAGTCGAGCACGGCGTCGAAGTCCGACCTGTCTGCGTTAACCGCTCGCGATGGGACAGCACTCTGGAGCCGGCCGGCCGGGAAGATCGCTGGTCTGTTCGCCTGGGCCTGCGCATGATCAAGGGTCTCATCGACACCGAAGCGGCGACCCTCGTCGCAGCGCGGGGGGATCAGCCGTATGCGTCCATCGACGACATCTGGCGCAGGTCGGGCGCAAAGCCTGGGATGCTCGCCAAGCTGGCCGACGCCGACGCCTACCTGCCCAGTCTGCGGCTTCATCGGCGCGAGGCGATGTGGGCCATCAAGGCCCTGCGAGACACCGCCCTGCCCCTGTTTGATCAGCCGGAGGCCTCCGAACTCAACGAGCCGGCGCCGCAGCTGAAGGCTATGACCGAGGGCCGCGAGATCGTCGAAGACTACGGCAAGCTGGGTCTATCGCTGCGCCGCCATCCCCTGGCCCTGCTTCGGGAGGATCTGACCCGTCAGCGCCGCGCCCCATGCCGCGTAGCCAGCGAAGGTCGAGACGGCCACTTTATCCAGACCGCCGGCCTGGTGCTGGTGCGCCAGCGCCCGGGTTCGGCCAAGGGCGTGATGTTCATCACCATCGAGGACGAGAGCGGCGTGGCCAATCTCGTCATTTGGCCGACACTCTATGAGAAGCAGCGGCGTGTGATCCTGGGCGCGAGCCTGCTGGGCGTCGATGGACGGATCCAACGCGAAGGCGATGTCGTCCACTTGGTCGCCTACAAGGTCCATGATCTGGGCGACGTCCTCCAAACCCTGCAGACGCGATCCGGGGATCAGGGCGACATGGAATGGGCCCGGCGGAGCCGAAATTTCTGTTGAAGCAGGCGCTGGCCGAAGCGCTTGTTAGTGTGGGCTCTTTCTAAGCAGCACTATGGCGTCCAGGCGCGCGCAGGCGGCGTTGTGAGCTTGGGCAGTGTCTGCCGAGCGCAGATACTCGATGGCGAAAGCGTCGACCGCAGCATCAAGTACTTTGCAGAATGCCATACGATGGCGAGAGGCACAGAACGCCGCTTCGGCTGACAGATCCTGGAACAGGAACCGGGCGCTCGAAAGCGAGCCTCCCACTAGGGCGGCGATCTTCAGAACCTGAGCATCGAAGCGGGTTTGGGTCACAACGGAGATCCTAAACTGCGTCCCCACCGTGTCATCACGCGGCGCGAAGGCAAGATCGCGTGACCAGAAATCTAGCGCACTCAGGGCCAGACGGGCACGGCTTGGACGCTTAGTCGTCGGTCTCGGCCATTGCCATGGCCAGGCTGACCAACTGCCGACGTAAAGCTGGCGACATCACTGTGAAAGCCGCCGCCAATTCGTGGGCGCCGCGCTGGTTTAGGAAATCGGTCAGGCCGCCGGCAATGGGGCCATCGCCGACTGGCGTTTCCAAGCCTTCGAAGAACGACGCCAGCGGCGTCTCCAGCTTCAAGGCGATCTCATAGAGCTTGGATGAACTTACGCGGTTAGACCCCCGCTCATACTTTTGGACCTGCTGAAAGGTCAGGCCCAGCGAGTCCGCAAGCTCAGACTGTGAAATTCCCAAAGCCTTGCGCCGCGTCCTGATCAAGGCGCCCACATATAGATCGACATGGTGGGGTTGCGCGCTATTGGCGCCTTAGGGCACAAGCTTCTTCATTTTGTTGGTCTTGGTTCGATGGGGATAGCGGGACTGTTCGTAGGTAAGTCGCTGCGGCCTATTCGTCGAGCGCAGGGATTGGCGGGCGCCACCGTGAGACCAGATCAAGGTGCTCCTCTCCCCGGGTCGAGCGAGCAACATTGAGGCGGATGTAGAGTACCTGGGCGCTGTGAGATCGCACCGCGGCGTCCCATTGCTGGCGGGCGTCCAGGAGACTGCCCACGGCTCCGCAGCACATCACCTGCGGGGTTGTCGCACGCCAGCGCACATAGACGAAGTTGCCCGCCGTTGAAGGCAGCTGCGCAGGATCTTCTATGAGCCTGAAGCGGTAGATCGCGCCTGAGGCGCCGGGGAGGTCGAGATGGTCTTGCACCTCGGCAACATAGGCCTTGCCTGCGGAAAATTCACGAGTCGACTACGCCGATGGTGGTCTCACAGTGCCCCTGTCTTCTACTGACGCCTGGGTCGCAATGGGCCCGAGCCGGTTTGGGGCCTGAACCAAAAAGGGGGAGGTCTCCCCCTGAGCTTGAGCCATGGGGCTCAATCTACCCCCTCTGCGGGGACACCCCGCAACGCCCCGTTGGCTGCGACGGGCGGAGACCAAAGCCTCAGGGACGCCTTCTTGAGCCCGGGCTAAGGGGCCTCGCCCCTCGCGCGCGGAAGACCGGCCTTGGGGTGTCCCCTGCCTTCCTCCCCTCGGTCGTGCAGGCCGGGCGATCCCCCTCCCCTCCCCCGGTCATCCGCTTGCTACCCCCGCCTCGCCGGCGGGCAGGGGTTGATGCGCAAGGCATCGAACCCAGACCGGAGATCAACCGTGACCGACAAGCCTCTCTTCGCCAGCCAGGCCGAGCGCACCGCCGAGACGGCGCGGCTCAACGATCTTGCCCGCGCCGCCCCCAAGAGCGTCAACGCCGTGTGGTTGGCCACCAGCGGGGTCGCCGCATTGATCGCCGAGGCGCCCGGCGCCCAGATCACCCTGGTGCGCGCTCTGGCTGGGTTTTCCCAGTTCGACGCCGACGATGATCCTTACGGCGAGCGCGATTTCGGGGCGGACGAGCTTTGGGGCGAGCAGCTGTTTTGGAAGATCGACTACTATCATCCCGACCGCGATGAGCACTCTCCGGTCAAGTGGAGCACCGAGCTGACCCGCCGCGTTCTGACCATCATGCTGGCCAGCGAGTATTGACCGGGCGGGCCAGTCTCCTGGACTGGCCCGCTCCCTTTCCCGATGCTATATTGAGGGCGTTCGAAGGAGTTTCGCCATGGGCCGTTGGTCCTCATCCGACCCCGCAGACGTGGCTTGGCGCCGCGAGCAGATGAGCGCCAGCAACGACATCGAGGGCGTGCGCCGCGATCCGCAGGCCGACCAGCTGATGGCGCGCCTGGACGCCGAGGGCAAAACCCCTGCCCAAAAGCGCGACGCCCTGCGCGGCTACTTCGCCCAGAAGGCTTAGTGAGCGACCGAAAGGCGGCCGAGCGCGCCGCGTTCGAGCGGGTTTTCTACCCAGACAGCCGCGTGCTCGTAAACGAGCTTGGCCTGCGCGACGCAGCCTCGCTCGATGCGGCCGAGCGCCTTTTCACCGCTACGCGGATCGAAGAAGGCATGCCCGCGCGGGCTTCCGAACCGACCTACGCCGGGTTCAAGGCGATCCACCACCATCTCTTTCAGGGCCTCTATGCTTGGGCCGGGCAGGACCGAACCTATACGACGGGTCGCGGACCCACCCCGTTCGCGCCGCCCGAGCAGATCGGCCCCTGAATGGAAAAGCAGTTCGCGGCCTTCCGTGCGGCCGACGAGTTGAAGGGACTAGGCGCGGTGGCCTTCGCGACGCAGGCAGCCGAGTTCCCGAGATCAATGCCGCCCGCCCCTTCATCGAAGGCAATGGCCGCGCCCAGCGCGTGTGGCTGGGCGGGGTGGCCGAACGGGCCGGCTTTGAATTCAAGATCCGGCCCGAGGACCAAGCGGCTTGGTCTGAGGCTTCGCGCATCGGGTTCGAGGCGGCCAATACAGCGCCGATGGCCGAATTGATCCTGGCGCGGATCCAGACCTTACAGCTGGTCGAAAGCGGTCGCGGCCCTGAACGGGCCGCGCAGTTTCTAGCGATGAGCCGCGAGGCGGCCTTGGCCAGCGGCGATGGAAGTTTTCTGGCGGCGTGGGCGAACCTGGACAAGATCGCGGCCGTCGTCGGCAGCGCCATGGCCCATGACGCTGATGCGCAGGCTCGTTTGCTGGACAAGGCCCGCCACCAGGTGGCCGAGCATTTGCGAGCCGGCCGCGTGATCGTCGAGGTCAGCAAGGAGCAGGCCTGGCGCAACGCCTCGCAGGACCAGGCCCCCTCCCCTGCCGATAAAGACCGCTAAGCTCGGCCTTGGTCAGAAATCCACGGGGATGGCGGGCCGAGCGGCTCCCCCATAGAGCAAGCGAGGACCGCCAAGGCGGCTGCGAGTTGAGCAGGCGCCGGGCGCGGTGGAGTTCTGGCCGTCGTCTAGACGCGGTGTTTGTACGTGCAAACTTTGGGGTGCGGGGCGGCGCGGGGCGCCGGCAAGCCTGGAGCTTGCTAGCCGCCTACGGCGGCAGGCCCCGCCGGGTCTGGGCGAGGGATCTGGCCGATCAAGTTCGCGGCGCGCCAAACCTCGACGATGTCGGCGCTGTCGTGCTGGCCCAACAGGGCTAGGGCATGCCTTCGCGCCTGGTCGTCACTTCCGAAGGCGGCGACGTCCATGAAGAGCGTCGCGCCGGCCCTGGAGTTTCCAAGGAAGGTGTAGGCGTCGTCACGCATTGGTCGGCGGAGCCCTCAGAGCAACTCGGTGCGATCAAGCCAAGAATGCCACGGCGACGCTTGCGTTCCAAGCCCCTGGCGGGCGCGGGGCGTGGCGGATCCCTTGCGGTAGTTGGCTTTGCGTCTCGCTTGGCGAGACTGATCGAACGCTGACCACGCGGGCGTGGCGTGTTGCTAAGGGGCGGTCGCCCCTCGCGCCCGGGGGGTAAAGTCTGCGCTGCGCTCCGACCGGACGGGGGGTGTCCCCAACCTTCCCTCGCTGGGCTCACCTCATATGTGGACGACCCCCTCCTCGCAAGTTGATTGGCAGGTGTTTTGATCAGATCGCTTGCATTCATATGTCCGGCCTTTTGATGTGTCCGCATATGAGGTGAGGCCCATAGGGAGACCGTCCCGTCGGCTTCTCCTATTTTAGTTTTCGGTCGCGCTCGGTGATGCGAGCCAGGTGAGCGATGTGCTCGTCTTGGATTGCCTCGAACGATTCCAACAGAATTTCTGCCATAGTGGCGTCATTGCCAGCCTTCTCTAGCCCGGCCACGATTGCCGTTTGGCGAAGCAATATAGCCGCGCCCTCTCGGGCGTGACGTTGCACCATCTGCATTTCCGTCTCGCTCGCCATGCAGCACCCTACAGCTTCGCCAGACCTTTGTTCTAGGCACCACAGGTGCTCGTTCAGGAATCACAAGGAGAGCTTCGCCGCCTGGCGATTTAGCGACTCCCGGCGGCACAGGAAACCTTTTGACCCGCCCAGCGCTTAAGCTTCCAGCTTCGGTGTGCTGCCACCGATCTAGCGGGGCAGCTATTCATATGACGGCGCTGGATAGATTTGAGGGTGAAACACCACACGCCGCTGGCGCACTAGCCAAAGAACATGCGCGCCTGATTTCGGCTGTGGTTTCCAACAAAGATCGCGAGGCCTTTGCCGTCTTGTTCAACACCTTCGCGCCTTGAGGTGAAAATCTACATGATCAGGCGGGGGGCCGCCCCTGAATTGGCCGAGGATCTAGCGATCGAAACCTTTGTGAATTTCTGGACCAAGGCCGGCGAGTGCGACCTGCGTGATAGAAGTGCTGCGGGGTGGATTTTTAAGATTGCCCGCAACACTTCCATTGATGCCCTTCGCGGCGAGCGCCACCCTTCCGATCTAGTCGCGCAGATGGATGCCGCGCCTGGCCCAACCACGACGGAAGGCGATCACCTCAGCGCTGAGCGCGAAAATCGCGTGCGATCGGCAATGAACTGCTTGCCAACCAGAACAGGCGCAAGTGCTTGAGATGTGATTTTTCGATCACCGTTCCCATGCAGACATCGCCACTGCGTTGAATCTTCCGCTTGGCACGGTGAAAGCCCGGATAAGGTTAGCCATAACGCGCTTGCGGTCAGCCCGCTGATTGCCCATCGCGGCCAGCATTTCCCGCCGGATGCAGACGCGCTTGCAAAGGCAGTATTACTGGGAGGGGAAGGCCATACCCTGCCCCCTGCGGCCGAGCCTTGCGTCTCGGCCGACCCCTCCAAGCGGGGCCGCCCGCCCCGCAACGCCCGCCACTACCCATCGACCGGAATCAAGGCGGATATGCTTTCCGCCAGCTCGGCAATCCTGAATGGCTTGGTCAATCGCGGCAAGTCCTGTGCAACGCCGTCCACCTCTGCATAGCCAGACACGATCAAAATCGGGAGTGTCGGCTCGATGGCCCGCGCCTCGCGCGCGAGGTCCACTCCGTTCATTCCCGGCATGAGGTGATCGGTGATGAGGAGGTTCGGCATCGTGCCAGTCTTGAGGCGCTGCAAAGCCTCCTCCGCGGTCCCCGCCTCGACGACCTCGAACCCGAGGTCCATCAGCATGTCCGCGGTGCTCAAGCGCACCAGCTCTTCGTCGTCTACGAGCAGCACAACGCCACGGCCGACGCGCGTTGCGGGAACTGCGGTAGAAGCCCCTTCGACGCCAATCGCCGCAGTGCTGATCGGGAGCCAGATCTCGATTGTCGTGCCTCTGCCAGGCGCGCTGTCGATTGTCAGCCCGCCACCGAGCTGCGCCACGAGGCCGTGGACCATGGACAGCCCCAAGCCGGTTCCCTGGCCGACGCCCTTTGTGGAAAAGAATGGCTCGATCGCGCGCTGGCGCGTCGCTTCGTCCATCCCCGCCCCTGTGTCGACGACGCACAGCAGCACATAGTCCCCGGGCTGGAGACCGGAAGCGTGGCCCGGGCGCACGCTCTCTCGCCTTGCCTTGATATTGAGTTCACCGCCGTCCGGCATGGCGTCGCGTGCGTTCACCGCCAAGTTCAGGAGCGCCATCTCAAGCTGGTTCGGATCGGCCTTGGCCGGCGGCAGGTCCGGGTCGATAACCACACGCACGTTGATCGTCGGACCGAGCGTCGAGCCGATCATGCCGACCATGCCTTCGACGAGCTTAGAGATCTCTACGGCGACCGGCTGGAGCGGCTGGCGTCGAGCAAAGGCGAGCAGACGCTGAACCAATGTCTTCGCCCGCTCAGCCGATTGCAACGCGCCGTCGATCAGCCGCCGCTCGCGCTCGCTACCGACGCCGCGGCGCACCAGCATGTCGAGGCCGCCGACAATCGGGGTGAGAAGGTTGTTGAAATCGTGCGCGACGCCGCCGGTGAGCTGCCCCATCGCCTCCAGCTTCTGCGACTGCCGCAACGCTTCCTGCGCCTGCGTCAGCTCGGCCGTGCGTTCCTCGACACGCTGCTCTAGCGTCTCGTTCATCTCGCGTATGCGCGCTTCGTCGCGCTTGCGCTCGGACACGTCGTTAAACAGCGCCGCGACCCGGCGCTGCTCGGGCTCCCCGACCCGGTAGGCGTAGATTTCGTACCAGCGGCCCAGCGCTTGGGCGACGTCCTCAACGCGCAGCGGCGTGCCGGTCAGGGCGACCTCTCCATACAGGTTGTACCAGCGCTGCTCGTGACCTGGGGCGAGTTCGCTGATCCGCCGTCCGACCGCACTCACCAGGCCGGTCTGCGCCTCGAATGCTGGGTTCACCTCCACGAAAACATAGTCGACGGGCCGACCCTCGCCATCGAACAGCATTTCGAAGACGCAGAACCCCTGATCGAGGCTCTCGAACAGAGTATGATAGCGATCCTCGCTCTCGCGCAGCGATGTTTCGGCGCGGGCCCGCTCGACCGCCGTCCAGATGCGCTCGGCGACCTCTTCGACAAGGGCGATTTCGCCCTGTGTCCAGACTCGATGGCAGGTTGAGGCGGCCACAATCGCCCAAAGCGGGTTGTTCTCGCCTTTGCGCAGGGTCGCAGCGATCAAGGCTCGCAGGCCGAGGCCGTCGAAACTCGCCCGGTCGATGTCTGAAAGCCCGTCCATCTCCACGACATCGTCGATCACCAACGTCCGATCAAACGCCGCCCGAAGAGCCTCTGGAAAATCGGACAAACGGACTTGGGCGGGCAACGGGGACAGACGGTCGTCGTGCATTTGCTGGGGGAAGTCGGCTATGCCCTCTGCCAGCCGATAGATCCCGACGTAGCAGCGATCGAGCCGCATGTGCTCGAAAAGCATCCGGAGCGCTCGGTCCGCTATGGCGTCGGAGCTTGATTCCGCCCGCAGCGCATCGCTGAGTTTCAGCAGGAACGCCTGGTGATCCTGTTCCTCCAGCTCGGCTTCCTCGCCATAGTGTAGCTCGGTCACCCGCGTGACCTGGTGAATGATGGCGCTGACCTCGCCCGACGCATCGAGCATCGGCGCGTTGATCGCTTCCCACCAATGCGGCTCGAACCCGCCGCCGGGAATGGAAAGGTCGTAGCGCACGCGCTCCATCGCGTCGGTCGTCCGCGTCGTCAGGACATGATCCAGCGAAATGGCGAGCGCCTCGGACCCGAGTTGGCCTGGGCGGCTCGGGTCATCCGGGAAGACATCGAACAGCCTGCGTCCGACGAGACTCTCGCGCGTCGTCGAAGTTGCGGCGAAATATGCGTCGTTCGCTGCGGTGATCGTGAAATCGGGCGCGTTCGGCGAAAGCACCATGAACGGCACCGGCGACGCGGCGAACAGGGCTTGGTATCGCGCTTCGCTTTCGCGGAACGCCGCTTCGGCCCGCGCGCGCTCGACCGCCGCCCAGGTGCGCTCGGCCACGTCCTCGACGAGCGCGACCTCCTCGGACGTCCAGGCCCGGGGCTCGGCCTGCGCCGCGGCCAGTGCGGCGACGAAGCGGCCCTGCTTGACCAGGGGCACGATGAGGAGCGCGTGGATGTCGCGCGCCTCGACGCGCTCGCGCTCGCCATCCTCCACGACGTCCGTCACGCCGGTGTCGGGGATAACGACCGGCCCGTCGTGCTGGAACGCCACTGTCAGGTCCGGCCAGTCCTCGAGGGGGTAGGTCGCGGCCAGGCTCATCCGCTCGCCGCGCCGGTAGTCGCGGTGGATGACGTAGCGGCTCCGCTCCGGCTCGGCCTCGAAGTAGTAGCAACGGTCGGCGCCGAGCTGCTCGCCCAAGAGCCGGGTCGCCTCACCCTGAACGTCGACCGCGTCGCCGAGCGGCCGCAGCGCGTCGCTGAGGCGCAGCAGGAACGCCTGCCGCTCCTCGCCCTCGCGCAGCGCCGCCTCGGCGCGCTTGCGCTCGCTGATATCCCTGTAGAATACGGCGATCTCGTCCTGGCCGTTAGGGTAAACGCTGACCGAAAACCAGCGGTCGACTGTTTCCGAATATTCCTCAACGGTGACCGACTCGCCCAAGGCAATGGCTGGCGCAAAGATCGAGGTCCAACGCTCGGCATCGGCTGGCGTGACAATGTGCGTGAACGGCTGTCCGATGATCTTCGCGCGGTCGAAGCCGGCCTGATGTTCCAACGCCTTGTTCGCGTCCCGATAGATCAGGTCGATTGTCTCGCCCCCGGGCCCGCGCACGACGCCGAAAAGCACAAGACCCTCGGCCATATTGTCAAACAGCGCGCGAAACTTCTCCTCGCTTTCGTTCCGGGCAGCCTCAGCGCGCGCGCGCTCGACGGCAGCCCAGGTACGCTCGGCGGCTTCTTCCACCAACGCCACCTCGCCGGGCGTCCAATGTCGCGGCTGCGAACTCACCGCGCCTAATGCCCAGATCGGCGTGCCTGCCCCCTGACGCAGCGGCGGAGAGAGGAACGCCCCGAAGCTCATCGCTGCGAGCGAGCGCTTGTCGGTATCGGTCAGCGCAGGATCGTTCGCCGTGTCATTGAAAATCAGCGTTCGATCTACGGCTTGCTTGCCCGCTTCCGGAAAATCGGAAAAGTGGAGCGGCGTGGGCATCGGCGTAAGATCGGGGCGCCGGAATTCCTGGATGACGTCGATCCGATCCCCGGCCGGATACATGGCAGCCGCATAGCATCGGTCGAGCCCCAACTCGTCGGCGAGCATCCGTGTGGCAAGATCCACGACCGCATCGTCGTTCGGCTGAGCGCGCAGCGCGTCGCTGAATCGTAGCAGGAAAGCCTGCCGCTCCTCGCTCTGCCGAGCGGACTCGCGCGCCTCTTCGATCTGCTTGCGCGTCTCAACCTGCGCCGAGATGTCGCGGAAATAACAAACGACCGCATAGTGACCGCCTGAAACAGAGATCCGATCCAGGCGCCATTCGTAATATTCGATGACGTTGCGGTCCCCGCGATATTCGGCGCGCTCGGGTGTGACGTAGGGCTCGCCGGTTTCCAGCGTATGGCGAAAGATGCGGACGAGCTCGTCGGCATATCCCTTGTCCCACAGGATATGGATGACTTCGTCGAAGTCGCGGCCAACCGGCCCTCCGGTTATGTCGCCGAATACAGGCAGGGCGATGGGATTGACCTGCCGAATCACGAAATCGCCGTCGACCAGATAGACGCCCAGCGGCGCCTTATTGAGCAGTAGTTCGAACTGCTCCTGGCTTGTTCGGAGCGCCGGCTCGGCCAGAACTCGTTGCGTGGTTTCGGTGCAGAAGCAGAACATGCCGGCGACCGCGCCGCTCTCGTCGCGAACCGGGGAGTAGCTGAACGTAAACCAAGTCTGTTCGTCGTATCCCTTGCGATTCATAAGGAGGGGCAGGTTCTCGCGATAGGTGGCATCGCCCGCCATCGCGCAGTCGATTAGCGGCGAGATGTCGGACCAGATTTCCGACCAGACATCGTGAAAGCGGCGTCCGAGCGCGTGCGGGTGCTTGGCGCCGAGGATCTCGGCGTAGGTGTCATTGTAGAGGAAGCCGAGTTCCTCGCCCCACGCTACGAACATCGGGAACTTGGAATTGAGCAGGAGCCCCACGACAGAACGGAGTGACTGAGGCCACGTCGCCGGATCGCCGAGCGGCGACGCCGACCAGTCGTGTGCGCGCATCAGCGCGCCCATCTTGCCGCCGCCGGTCAGGAAGGCGGCATCGGAACCGCAGGTCGCAATACTTGCCAATCGCCGTCCCTTCTTATCAGCCCGGAAATTCAACAGTCTGACCTGAGATTTAGCGCGTTAGACCGGCTTCGTCTTTGGGGCAAATGTGGTCTAAGCCGGAATACTGCGCGCGAGCCGACGACAGCGTTAGAGGGCTGCGGCTGTCGCCGTGATGGGTCTGGAGGGCGCGAATCGTGGAGCCGGCCCCAACGCCGCGCTCGGCCGCGAGGGCGAGAAGGTCTACCTTTTTTCCCATGTTGGCGTCCAGTTTGCCTGATTAGTCGAACGACGCGTTCTTCGGAGGAGAGCCTGCACCCCACCACGATGCAGGGACGCTAGGCGCTCGGGGCCAGAAGCCGCAGGAGGCGAGAGCCTGGGCGGCAAATCAGCAGCCCACAGAACTCGGGCTTCCGCCCTCAAATGGCCGCTTACGCAGCGGAAACAGACCAAAGTTTCGAAAGAGAGGGCCATCGCGCGCCGACCTGATGGGTCGTCGGAGTGATCCCGCAGCTGCGTCCGCCAGCACAACTCCAAATCACATAAATAAGCACATTGAGGGCTTTTTAGGTAATAAAACGCCTTGACCTGCTGTCCGTATCAACCCACGGTTGGTCGGCCCGGCCTTCACGGGCTGTCGAGACGGAAGGATCCAGCGATGAGACCAATCTCCAGAAATCGTCGCAGAATCACTCTTGGCCACCCGATGGGCGCGGTTCTGCTGCTCGCCGTAGGGGCGGCTCTCGTGATGGCGGAGCCTGCCTGGGCGGCCGGCGGCGGCACGGCCATGCCCTGGGAAGGACCGCTGACCACGATCATGAATTCACTCGCCGGACCCGTGGCCAAGGCGATTGGTGTGATCGCCATCGTCATCACCGGACTTGGCTTTGCCTTCGCCGAGGGCGGGTCGGCCATGCGCAAAGGCATCGGCATCGTGTTCGGCCTGGCCATCGCGTTCACGGCGACAACCTTCGTGACCAGCTTCTTCAACCTGACCGCTGGCGCGGTATTTTAGGATGGCGGGATCCCGGATCGAGGGCTTCGAGATCGGCTTCCACAGTTCGCTGTCCGAGCCGGTCACCATCGGCGGCGTGCCACGGATGATCGCGGTGTTGAACGGCACGGTGACCGCGACGCTCGCCCTGGGGCTCCAGGTCCCGATGATCGGCATCCCCTTGGGCCTTGCGGTCCACCTCTGCGCCTACTGGCTGACCAAACGCGACCCCTACTTCTTCGACGTGCTCGGCCGCCACATCCGCCAAAAGCCCTACTGGGACGCCTGACGGCCAGCTCCCCGTCTTCGTCGGGGAGGCCCGCGCGTTTGAGCTCCCCTCCCCCCTTTGTCCTGGCTCCACGGCGCCAGCCCGATGCTGGCACTCGGCTTTCTCGGAGGAGACTTCACTTTGCTCTATTTGAAGGAATACCGCCCGAAGGCTGAGCGACTGTTCGACCATCTGCCCTGGGTCGCGCTGATCGGCCCCGGCCTCGTCCTGAACAAGGATGGCAGCTTCCAGAAGACCCTCAGCTTCCGAGGACCGGACCTCGCCAGCTCGACGGATGCCAGCCTTGTGGCGATCCGCGCTCAGCTCAACAACGCCCTTCGCCGTCTCGGCTCGCGCTGGTGTTTGCACATCGAGGCGGTTCGGGCAGCCTCCCAGGATTATTCGGCCGGCGAGTTTCCCGATCCGGTGTCCGACCTCATCGACGATGAACGGCGTGTGGCGTTCGAGGTGGAGGAGCGGCACTTCGAGAGCCGCTATTTCCTCACGCTCACCTACCTGCCGCCCGAGGAGGCGATCAGCACCGCCGAAAGCCTCCTGCTGGAGAACGCGCCATCCGGCCGCGGCGCAGCGGGAATGTATCGCGCGGCCCTCAATGACTTCCTCGGCACGGTTCGCCAGGTCGTCGATATCCTGACCGCCATCATGCCCCGCGTGCGGGAGCTCTCGGACGATGAGACGCTCACCTATTTGCACGGGTGCGTTTCGACCAAGCCCCACTACGTCCGCACCCCTGAAACGCCGGCCTATCTCGACGCCTTCCTCACCGACGATGACTTCCAGGGCGGGCTTTTTCCCAGGCTCGGGAAGAGCTTCATCCGCACGATTTCGGTGCGCGCCTACCCGACGACCTCGTCCCCCGGACTGCTCGACCGCCTCAACGAGCTGGGCGTCGGCTATCGCTGGGTGTGCCGCTATCTGCCGCTCGACAAGGAAGACGCCCGGCGGGCCGTGACCACGCTGCGCAAACGCTGGTTCGCCAAGCGTAAGGGGGTCATGGCCCTGCTCAAAGAGGCTATCACCCACGAGCCTTCCCAACTGGAAGACCCGGACGCGGCCGCCAAGACTGACGACGCTGACGCGGCCTTGGCGATCCTCGGCGGCGACTTTGCCTCCATCGGCTACTTCACCCCGACTGTCACCCTGATGGACCGCGACCCTGACCGGCTGGCCGACAGGGTTCGTGAGGTGGAAGGCGCCATCAACCGGGTCGGCTTCGTCTGCAAGGTCGAGGACATCAACGCGGTCGAGGCCTGGCTCGGAAGCCTGCCAGGGCAGGCCTATGCCGACCTGCGCCGGCCGTTCGTCTCCTCCCTGAACCTTTGCGACATGATGCCGATGTCGGCAATCTGGCCCGGCCCGACGCGCAATGAACACCTCACCGCCGAGTGCGCCAAGCGCGGCCATCCCGGCAGCCAGCCGCCCCTGATGGTCACGCGAACCGCTGGATCGACTCCGTTCCGCTTCGATCTGCACCAAGGGGACGTCGGCCACACGATGGTGGTGGGCCCGACCGGCGCCGGCAAGTCGGTGCTGCTCAATACGATCGCCACCCAGTGGCTCCGCTACCCCGAGGCCCAGGTGTTCTTCTTCGACAAAGGCGCCAGTTCGCGCGCGGCCACGCTGCTCACCGGCGGGCAGTTCTTTCACCTTGGCGGCGACCAGGGCGAACTCGCTTTCCAGCCGTTGGCGGAGATCGACGGCGCCGAGGACCGCGCCTGGGCGCAGGAGTGGGTGCAGGATCTGGTCGCCGCCGAGGGCGTGGAGATCACGCCGCCGGTAAAGGAAGAGATCTGGGGCGCGATCAAGAACCTCGCGGCCGGCCCCCGCCAGCAGCGCACCCTGACGCTGCTGGCAGCGACAATCCAGGATCACACAGTGAAGGCGGCCTTGGCGCCCTTCACCCTTAGCGGGCCGCATGGCCATCTCCTCGACGCCCAGCAAAACCTCTCGTCGGACGCCCGGTGGCAGACCTTCGAGATGTCGGACCTGATGACCAGCAAGGCCGCCCTGGCCCCGGTTCTCACCTACATTTTCCGCAGCCTGGAGAAGCGGTTCGACGGCCGGCCGACATTGCTGGTCCTCGATGAGGCCTGGCTCTTCCTGGATCGGGGAGCCTTCGCCGCGAAGATCCGCGAGTGGCTGAAGACGCTGCGCAAGTTCAACGTCGCCGTGGTCTTCGCCACCCAGAGCCTGGCCGACATCGCCAACTCATCGATCGCGCCGGCCCTCATCGAGAACTGCCCGACCCGGGTCTTCCTGCCCAATCCCGACGCCCAGACGCCCCAGATCCTGGCGCTCTACGAGGCGTTCGGCCTGAACGCGCAGCAGGTCAGGATCATCGCCAACGCCACACCCAAGCGGGAATATTACTACCAGTCGAGCACCGGAAACCGGCTGTTCGAGCTGGGCCTTGGGCCTCTGGCCCTGGCGACCGTGGGCGCCTCTTCGCCCGGCGATCAGCAGCTCATGACGGCGCTCCTTGAGGAGCACGGGCGGGCCGGGTTTGCGCCAGCCTACTTCGCGGCGGTCGGACACCCGGACGTCGCGAAATACCTCAGCGACCAACTCGTCGAGGCAAAGGTCGCATGACCATGCGTCGCCAACCCGATGAAACGACCGAGGCCCATCCTGGCCGCCAGCCTCACGTCGCCCCCTGGATCAACGCCTTCGCGGGTCTTGCGTCTCGGGTGCCGCCGCGCTGGACCCGCACACGCCGGCGTCGGCGGCTACTGTTCCTGGCTCTTTGTGCGCCCGGCTTCGTCGCGATCTTCGCGACGCCACTGCACCACAACTTCTTCCTCCTCGTGTTCGGCATTGTGCTTTTCGCCGCCGCGGCCCTGTTCCGCGCGCTGACCGAGCCGCTCTTCGAGCGCGCGGACGCCGTCGGGCGGCTGATCATTTCCCCTGCCCCACCCCACTCGGAGGACTCTCGCCATGCGTAGGCTTGTCGCCGCTACCGCCGCTGTCGCGGTCCTCAGTCTCGGTCTCAGCACGACCGCGCCGCCGACGGCGCAGGCGCAGATCGCGGTCATCGATCCGCAGGCCATCGTCCAGGCCATCAAGCAGGTCGAGCAACAGCTCCAGATGATCACGCAGCTTCAGCAGCAGGTCGCCAGCCAGGCGGCCATGCTGCAGAAGCTTGGCGTCGACGTCACGGGGCCGCTGCAACAGATCGCGTCGGAGGCCACGCAGCTTCTCCAGACCGCGCAGGGCATCGGCTACCAGGGCCAGAACCTCGCCCAGCAGTTTCAGCAGGCCTATCCGACCGACCTAAAGGGGATGAGCTTTGCCCAGACGCGGCAGGCGCTCGCCGGATGGCAGGCCAACAGCCGCCAGACCCTCCAGGAGGCGATGGCGACTCAGAACCTGATCGTTCGCTCGCAGCCGACGACCGCCGGTGCCGTCAACGCAGCGGTCGCGGCGTCTCAGAACGCCGCGGGGCAGACGGCAGCTATCCAGGCGACCAATCAGTTGCTGGCGAGCCTCAGCACCCAGCTCACCCAGCTCCAGACCATCCTGATCACTCAGGGGCGGGCTCAGCAGACCGCCGAGGCGCAGGCACAGGCAGCGAGAGCCGCCGGTGATGCCGAACATGAGCGCGTCTTTCACGGCGCCCCCCCGGCCGCCATCGGCGTCAAGAATTCGGACCACCTTTGATGCGCCGCACCCTGATCCTCGTGGGGCTGACGACCCTCGGTCTCTCCGCCTGTAGTCGGCCCGTCCCGTCCCACGACAAGGCGTACTTCGCCGCACATCCCCAAGAGCGCGGGCAAGCCCTGGCTGCCTGCCGAAACGATCTGGGGCGCCTGGGTGAGACGCCCAATTGCGTCAATGCCGTTCAAGCAGACGCCGACGCCGAGCACGAGCGGGTGTTCCACGGCGCTCCGCCGACCGCGCCCGGCGTTCGCAACCCTGGCCATCTCTAGGAGCGCGGAAGCAGACGATGAGCACAGCTAGCCCCGCCGGCCTGGACGTCTTCCTGAATAACTTTCGGTCACAGGTCGATAGCGGCTTTGGGCTGATCTCTGGGGATGTCCAGTCGGTTCTAGCGACCCTCGTGGTGATCAGCATCGTCACGACAGCGATCCTGTGGGCGATCGACGAGAATCAAAACGTCCTCGCCGCCTTGGTTCGGAAGGTCTTGTTGATCGGCTTTTTCACCTGGCTGGTGACCCAGTGGCACAGTCTCAGCCAGACGGTCGTGGAGGGCTTCGCCAGCCTCGGCCTCAAGGCCGGGGGCGGCGCTATGAGCCTCGGCGACTTCCTGAACTCACCATCCAAGATCGTCATGAAGGGCATCGAGATTTGCATCGGGCTTTTCGACTACATCCACCGGGTTGCACCGGGGCCGGTGGAATTTTTCGCGCATCTCGACGTCGTGTTGATGGCCTTGATCGCCTGCATCGGCGTGCTCATCGCGTTCGTGATCCTGGCGATCGAGGTCACGGTCGTCGTCATCGAATTTCACATCGTCACGCTGATCGCGTTTGTGACGGTCCCGTTCGGCATCCTGACCCAGACCTCCTTTCTGTCTGAAAGAGCCATTGGCTACGTTGTCTCGGTCGGCATCAAGTTGATGGCGCTGGCCATCGTGATCTCCATCGGGACGACAATTTTCGACGCCTACACGGTGTCGGCCGATCCAGACATCTACGAAGACGTCGGGCTCCTCCTCGGGGCGGTCGTCATGGTGATGCTGGCGCTGAAGATCCCCGCCATCGCCGGTGCGCTGATCAGTGGCGGTCCGCAGCTCAACGCGGGCAGCGCCCTGATGGGCGCGGCGGGCGTCGCTGCCGGTGTCGCCGGCGTCGGCCTCGCGGCTCGCATGGCGGGGGGCGCCATCGCTCAGGGCGCGGCCGCTGGCGGCGCCAAGGTGGCCGCAGCCCGTGCCGCGTCTGGCGGCCTGTCGTCAGGCGGAGGAGCCCCTGGTGGTGGTGGTGGTGGTGGTGGTGGCGGCGGCGGCGGCCCGAGCCCGTCTCCCAGCCACGGGCCGGGTCCCGCTCCTAGCCCGGCCTCTACCAGCCGCAGCGCGCCCGTGCCGGATTTGGACGGTCCGTCGGCATCCAAGGCGGAAGCCTCCGCTCGAGACGCGGACTCTAGTTCGCCGATCGTTGCGCGAGCGCGGACCCGCCAGAGCGGGTTGGGCTCGGCGGCGCGCACCAGCGCCGCGACCGCGGCCGCCAGCGGTGACTCGAACAGCCCCGGGATGTCGGCCTCGCCGATCCGTCCCGACGATGACCCCAAGTCCTAGAGCCCCTGGAGAACCGCCATGTTGAACGCCTTCAGGAGACCGCAAGACCGTTACGGCAGCTCCGCGCCGGTCGAGAGCCCCTATCAGCGCGCCGCGCAGGAGTGGGACAATCGCATCGGCTCGGCCGTCGCGCAGGCGAAGAACTGGCGGCTTGCCGCCTTCTGCTCGCTGGGCCTGGCGGCCCTGTCGCTTGGCGGGTTCATCTACCAGGCCAGCAACACCAACATCGCCACCTTCGTGGTTCCGATCGACAAGTACGGCAGGCCGGGCCGCATCGAGGTCGCCGGGCAAAGCTACAAACCGTCGACGGCGGAGGCCGGCTACTTCCTAGCCGACTGGGTGACGCGCACCCGCTCCAAAAGCATCGATGCGATCGTCATCCGGGACAACTGGACAGCCGCCTATCGGTTTGTGGCGGGCTCCGCCATTGGTCAGCTCAACGACTACGCCAAGACCCACGACCCCTTCGCCAACGCCGGCGCCCAGGCGGTCAGCGTCGAGATCGTCTCCGTCCTCGCCCGCAGTCCCAACACCTACCAGGTGCAGTGGCGGGAGACGACCTTCGACCAGGGCGCCACCGGCGCCACCGAGAACTGGACGGGCCTGTTCACCGCCAAGATCAACGCGCCGAAAAACGAGGTCGAACTCCGGGCCAACCCCCTCGGCATCTACATCACCTCGTTTCAGTGGAGCCGGGAGCTTTAGTCATGACACACACATTCCTCCGGGCCTGCGGCGCCACCAGCCTCGCCATCGGGCTCGCCCTCGCGGGCAGTTCCGACGTCTCTGCCCAGGTTCAGCCGGCGCCGGCGCGGGCCGTTCCGCCGTCCGCGCCACCCCGCGCTTTGGCCGTGGTGGTTGCGGCGCCACGAGCAGCCGCCACGGCCGTGCCGGTTCAGCCGCCCCGCCGTCGGCCCGTGCGCCGCGCGACCTATGCTTCGCCGGTGCTGCGGACTGTTCAGGCGGGCAATGACGCCGCGCGGTCGTTGCCCTCGGCCGGGGCTTACCTCAACGCCGCGCTCTATTACGACTTCGAGCCAGGGCGGCTCTATGTGGTCCACACCAGCCCACGGTTTCTGACCGCGATCACCCTTCGCCCGGGCGAGAAGCTGATCTCCAAGGCGGCCGGTGACACGGTGCGATGGGTGCTCGGCGAAACGGTCCAGGGCGCCGGAGCCAGCCAGCAGGTCATCGTATTCGTCAAGCCGATCCGCGGCGGCCTCCGGACCAACATCATCCTGACCACGGACCAGCGGACCCATCTGCTCGAAGCGGTCAGCCATGAGGGCGAGACCTATACGAGCGTGATCAGCTGGAATTATCCGCAGGAAGAGATGCGCGATGCGCAGGCGGTTCGCGCGGCGGCCGACCAGGCGGTCGTGGCCAGCAGCATCGCTATTGACCGCCTGAACTTCGCCTATCGGATTCAACCAATCGGAGCCCGGCGCGGTCCCCGCTGGCAGCCGCTGCGGGTCTTCGATGATGGCCTGAAGACCTACATCCAGTTCCCCGCCGACCTCGCGGCCACGGAGGCCCCGCCGCTCTTCCTGATCGGCCCGAACAAGCAGGCCGAGCTGGTCAACTACCGGTTCGCCAACGGCTACTACGTCGTCGACCGGATGATCGATGTCGCCGAACTGCGGCTCGGCGAGGGCCGCCAGGTCGTGGTGCGGATATCCCGCACAGGCGGGGCGCGCTGAGATGAGCCATCTGCCTCCCGACCCGCCCGCAGACGGCGTTGGACCGATGGCTGCGCCGGAGCGCAAGGCCTCACCGGCCAGCGTGCTGACTGGTCCCCGTCCGCCGGTGACCCGGTGGAATCGCAAATACCTGCTGGCCGGCTCCGCCGCGCTGGCCAGCGTCGTGGCCTTGGGATTCTATCTCGGCTTTGGCGGCTCCCACACGCGGGCGGCCAAGGATCAGGATCCGCAAGCGGCGGCCGACACCCAGACGCCTCAACGTCCCGAAATCGCCAACCGCTTCGCGCAGGGATACGGCGATCCGGGCCTGCAGGCTTCGGCGCCGGGCATGGCCACCCTGCCCCCGCCCGGTGGAGACATCGCGGGACAGCCAGCGGCCGGCGTCGCTACCGCGCCCCCTGCGGCGCCGGTGGACCCCGCCGTTCAGGAGGCTCGCGATCAGGCGCGCGCGGCGCGCGCGGCCGGTCCCTTCTTCGGCGGACAGCCGGTGCAGGTGGCCGATAGGGATGTGGCCGCGCCGGCGGCGGGATTGGCGGGGTTCCCCGCACGAGCCGCCCCGCCGGCCGAGCGGTCGGCGGAGGTGCAGCCGCAAAATGGCCAGGGCGCCAAGCGCCAGTTTCTGGCCGGCTCCCGGTCCGAAGACTACCTGGCCAATCCGCTGCTGCCGCCGCTCAGTCCGTGGGAGGTGAAGGCGGGAACCCTGATCTCGGCCGCTCTCATCACAGCGATCAACTCCGATCTGCCGGGCGAGGTGATCGCCCAGGTGACCCGGCCGGTTTTCGACCACGTCACCGGGCGTACTGTACTGATCCCGCAGGGCGCGCGGCTGATCGGTCAATACGACAGCCAGGTCGCCTACGGTCAGGAGCGGGCGTTGATCGCCTGGAACCGGATCGTCATGCCCGACGGCCGGTCGATCAATATCGGCTCGATGACCGGGGCCGACCTGGCCGGCGCCAGTGGCCTTCGTGACCGCACGGACGGGCACTTCGGCCAGCTCGCGCGCGGCATCCTGCTTTCAACGATTTTCAGCATCGGCGCGGCGTCGGCCCAGGACGCCGGCACTCGAAGCTCTGGCGGCCTAGTGGTCAATAGCGCCGCCAGCGGCATCTCCAACCAGGCCCAGCAGACCGGTCAAAGGATCACTGAGCGTGATCTGAACCGCCAAGCCACGATCACCGTGCGCGCTGGCTGGCCCCTCCAGGTCATCGTCAACAAGGACATGATCTTCATCCCCTACCCGTAAGAGAGAGTTCCAGTGACCCAGACCGCAGAGAAGCTCGGGCTGTTCCTGTCCGAAGGCCTGCACCAGGACATGGTGTCGGCCGCCGAACGACTGAATACGCGCAAGAATCCTCGTGGCTGTGTGCGGCTCATTTATGAGCGCGCCTTTCGAGAGTTGGTGGAGGCGCTGGAGAGCGGCGGGGAGATCGCCTTCCCCGCCGTGCGCGGCGCCAAGGACCGGGTGTCGGTGCGGCTGTCCCGGCCGCTCTGCCTGCGTATTCGCCGGCACACCGACGGTCTCAATCTCAAGCTGACCGACTTCGCCTTCGCGGCGATCGACCGCTTTCTTCAGTCCATCAAAGGAGACACCTATGACGCGACCCGCCAAGCCTACCCTGTCCCTGGCTAAGATCGACCTCGAGGAGAAGGTGACGGACCTGCGCCTGCGGCTGCGCGGCAAGCTCGCCGTCGACCTGGTCGACTATCAGCGCGCCTACGCCCAGAGCAACGCCCAGGAGATCGCGCTCGAACAGCTCGTGCCCCACATCCTGTCGACCTTCATGGAGGCGGATCGAGGCTTCCAGGCGTGGCGCAAGGCGAACCCGGTCAGCGGAGCGTCGTAGCGTTCGCCCCGTTCTGATCGACGGGGTCGACCTACCACGGCTGGCGCTGTGAAGTCCTCTGACCACAAGCGGTAGATCCCTGAGTCGGTAGCCGGGGACTCGTTTCTGAATATCCGTCAACCGCCCGAATCGGCCCTTTTTGGTCGAAATGGTGCAATTCCAAGCCTTCAGCTTCGACCAGACTCACTGAACGCTGAGCCCGACTGAGTCGCGCGCCAGATCCTCTGCACGCGCCTGGTCGCCCATCAGGAATCTAGCTTGACCTAGACGAGACCCCAAAACGGCGAAAGCCCCCAGTTGACGCTGGAGGCTTTCGGAAATCGCAGGCGCCGTGTGGTAGCGGCTTGATTGATCGGGACCAACCTAGAAGGCGCATTTTGCGTCGTCAAGGCCCGAATAGGAGACCTGTTGTCTTCTGCCTGCCGGTTTCGCACCGTCGAAACGGCCTCGTCCCAGCACGAAGGGACGACATGCAAAGCGCATTATCCGAGGACGACTGGCGACCAGGATTCGCCAAGCGAGCTCCCAACTTCGACGCGGTCTGCGAGCAGGCCCGCGCCTGGCGTTGGAGCCCGGGCGAAAGCATCGCGCGCATCGCCGCGGCCGTGCTGAAGGGCACGCCCACACTCACCATCCAGCAGCGGATGGCCCTGCTGCTCTATGTCGAGCACCTTAATCAGGACCGCCTGGAGAAGGACGTCGCCTGCGTCTGGCCAAGCACGGCGCTGATCGCCGACTACCTCGGCTGCAGTGAAAGCACGGCGCGGGCCAACCGGCGCGGCCTGGAGGCGGCTGGCTACTTGGTCCGCGACTACAATCGCGCCAACCGCCCCGCCGGCGTCGAAGCCTATGACCTGGCCCCGCTGGCGGCGCGCCTAGACGAAATGGAGGCCGCTGACGCCGTGCTCCGCGAGGCGGCGCAAGCTCGCCGGGCCCAGTACCTTGAGCCCGTGGTGTTTGCGCAGAGATATGCCGCCCAGGCGCCCATATCCCGGCGCCTAGAACAGTCCCATAAGAACGACAGTTCCTTTGTACAGCATAAGGACGCGCCTTCGCCGCGAACTTCCTCCTTCGCGCGTCCGGCTACGCATCCCGCGAACGGCAAACAGGACGGATCCTCGGGCCAACGCCACAGCAACGGAACGTCCAGCGCCATTTGCTCTCCGGAGGGAGCAAGCGGCTTGGACGGTCCTCAATCTGCACCGTCCGCGGCGGCGGAAATGGTGCGCCAGGAGCTCAGGGCCGCCGTCCAGGTCTGTCACAGGCTGGCCGCGCTGGTGGGGGATCATATCCTCGCCGACCCCGCTAGCGCAGGCCCTGCCGATGTCGCCCGGATCGCCGCCGCGGCGGAAACCTGGCTCCCCGAGATCGAACGCAACAACGCACTGTCGGTCGGCTGGGGCTGGGCCCGCCACGGGCCGCGGGTGATCGCCATGCTGGCCATCGCGCTGGAAGACCCGGCCATCCAGAGTCCTTGCAAATACTTCGGCTGGATGGTCACCCGAACCGCCCAGGGCGCGCCCGATCTGCGCCTGAACCTCGCCCGGATCATGCGGGTTAAGGGGGAAATCCCGCCGCCGGAGGTCGCCCCGCCCGTGGCCCTGATGGCCGCGCCCGGGACCGACGATCCGACCTGGCAGGCCATCGCTACTGCGCTCCGCGCCATCGTGCGCGAAGGCGCCTATGGGAGCTGGTTCGGAAAGGTCGGCTTCCACGGCATCGAGAACGGGCTCTTGACCCTGTCGACGCCGAGCGGGATTGCCGCTGACCGGATCAAACGGGAGTACGTGACCGCCATCCTGCAGGCGGCCGAGGTCGCCGAGGTGTTCGTCGAGCGGGTCCTGGTCACCCTGCGCAAGGATCATCGATGATTGGGCGCAGCTTGTGGGTCGTGCTTGGCCTGATGCTCGCCGCGGCGAGCCCGGTCTCGCTTAGTGGTCAGGCCCGCGTGGTCGATGGCGACACCTTCACCCTCGGCTCCGAACGGATCCGAATGTGGGGGATCGACGCGCCGGAGGGGCGACAGACCTGCAAGGACGCCAGCGGCGTCGACTACCGTTGCGGCGAGGTGGCTCGCGACCGGCTGATCGGGTTGATCGCGCGCCGCAATGTCACCTGCGAGGTGCGGGACCGCGACCAGTATAGCCGGGCCGTCGCCCGCTGCAGGGTGGGCGATCTCGACCTTGGCCTGGAGATGGTCAGAGGCGGGTGGGCGCTGGAATATCGCCAATTCAGCGGGGGAACGTACACGGCGGCGGAAGCCGAAGCGCGCCGGACCCGGCGCGGGGTCTGGGCCGGCGCCTTCGAGCGGCCCTCGGAGTGGCGGGCGGCTGAACGGTCAGCCGCGGCCCCCATACCTGCTTCGGCGGGGCCGCCCGCGAGCGGCGGATGTGTGATCAAGGGCAACATCAACGCCGCCGGACGGCGGATATTCCATGTGCCCGGCCAGGAGGACTATGCCGCGACGCGGATCGACCCGTCGCGCGGCGAGCGCTGGTTCTGCACAACGGCGGAGGCGCAGGGGGCTGGATGGACAGCTGCTAGGCGTTGAATCCGGCCGCCGTGGAGAAAATTAGGGGCGTGCCGCAGATCCGGATCATGTCAGATTTTCGATCTTTGTGTTGAGGAGATCGTTCGGAAAGCCACGGATCAACAATGCTTCGACCTCACTGATCATTCCGTCGCGAACCGAATAGGCGCTGAAATAGGCCGCCAAATCGTATAGCGGCACGGTGATTGGTCGAATCTGACGCCGCTGTTCATCCGCGCGCCTAAAGGCTTGTTTCCGTTGGGGGTGTTCGACACGCCGAATGTTTTGGACCGTGCGGTCTCTGTTGAATGCGTTGTTTATTTCCTGCCAGAGAGTGAGCTTAACCGTCTTGCCAACATAAAGCGCTGAACCCCTACTGTCGTAGAGGATGTAGACGCCCCTGTTAGCACTAAGCTCGTCTTTCAGGCCTTTAAGATACAGCGATTGCTCGCCCTCGGTGCTGAAGATTTCGTATGGAGCATCCCTCTTCGACGCACAAGGATCTACTCGGCAATAATCAACGATCGGGCGGATTGCCGACAACTCTGTGCGGCCAATCGTCATTCGCTCGATGCGCTCTAAGAGACCAACCATCTGCCTCGTCGTGATGTTTTCCTTTGCACGCCAGTTCGCTAGGGCGGCGACCGTTAGCCCAATGTGCTGGGCGAACTCGCGATCCGTGCTCTTGATCGCTCCACTAGCCACAAGCTTGCTCTTCAGCGCTTCAAGAAATTCGTCCCCTCACAACTGCGGATCCTCTCTATTGCCTCGGTCGGCCTAAGCCGAATGGGACGTCCAAAACGCTGCGGTTTGGGCGGTCAAGCATTCGGCATTTTCCGCTGCCCCGCAATTTTATAACGGCATCAACTCGCCTCCGAACGAGCGATCGATCCTGCTGTAACCGTTATGCGCCCATCCCGTCATCCGAGTTGGGCGGAGCCGGAATCCTGGCTGGCGGCCCGGGTCGGGGCGCTGGGCTGTTTGTCCGTGGACAGAATGATGGGGCCGAAATAGCCGAAATCATCGCGGCAGGCGGCGACCGCCAGGCCGACGTCGCGATAGAGCTTGGGGGCATCGGACTTGAACTTGGCGAGCCGGTATTCTCCTGCGCGTCCGGCCAGGCGCAGCCAGACGCTCCAGTCGCCGTGTTCGCTTTCGGTCAACCGGACCTCTTTGAGCGAGCCGCCACGCTCAAGATACATCGAGACGTTGCGGGCCCGGATGGCCAGCTCAGGGTTCGCGCCGATGACCCAGGCTTCTTCGCTCCGGCCCTCGTCCCCCGCGATCTGATCAGTGTTCATCACGGAATGCCCCAAACTCACGATGGGCTTATCTTGCTATAAAAGCACATGGCTGTCGCCCTCCTGATCGCCGCCTGTGACGATTTTGCGCCGCCATTTCCCGGGCAATCGCCTCAATTTCAAGCCTGTGGGTTGCGATGCCGAGGGGGGAGCTTCGGTTTGGCGAGTGATTGTCCAGGATCAGGGTCTGTCTGTGGATTTGGTGGTGGAGCGCCCTCCCCCTGAGTCGCAGGCGTTGCTCTCTGCGCCTACCCCCACCAGCGGGGGCCTCCCCCGCAACGCCCCCGGGGTCAGATCCCGAGCGGCCGGCGGCCGCGGACGGAAAGGGCGGAGGCAGGCCTGGGGTGGGTGAACTTTGGTCAGGCAGTCCCGGGAGGTCGCCATGTCCTTGAGACCCATCGTCCAGGCCCTGGGCGGCGATCTCTACGATCGCGGCCAGAGGGCGAACATTCCAGCGCCGGGCCACAGCGCCGCCGACCGATCCGTCTCGCTGCTGCTGAAGGAGGGGCGGATCATCGTCCACACCTTCGGCGATGGCGACTGGCGCGCGGTGCTCGATCACCTGCGCGCCGAGGGCCTGGTGGACGCCCACAACGCCCCGACAACCCTTAGCCAGTCGCGCCGAGCCTCGGCGATCGGGAACACCGGCACGACGATCGAGCGCCTGAACGCCGCCCGGCGGATCTGGGAGGCTGGAAAGGCCGTGGCCAACACCCTTTCCGAGCGCCATTGTCGGCTGCGGGCGATCACGCGCGCCCTGCCAGGTCCGCAGGTGCTCCGCCACTGCGGCCATGCGCCGGTCTCGGCCTATGCGGCGGAGAGCCGCCACCATCGCCCCGCCCTCCTGGTGGGCGTCAGCGATGCCATAGGCGCCTTCACCGCCATCGAGGTGACCTATCTCGCGCCCAACGCCCATCGGGCGGCGGACCTGCGTCTGAACCGCAAGACGGTCGGCGCCGTGCCCGCCGGGGCAGCGGTTCGGATCGATGAGGCGGCGCCGGAGATGCTGGTCGCCGAAGGCCTTTTCACCACGCTATCGGCCAGTGAGCGGTTCTCGCTTCCGGCCTGGTCGCTGATGTCGACCCGCAACCTGCGAAGCTGGACCCCGCCGCCTGGCGTGCGCTCGGTGCTGATCGCGGCTGATCGCGGCAAGGATGGTGAGGCTTCGGCCGAGCACTTGCGCGCCAAACTGGTCCGGGCCGGCCTGAAGGCCTGGGTCGAGTTGCCGCCGGGCGTCATAGGCGATTGGAACGAGGCGGCATTCGACCCAGGTGGCCACGCCGCCCAAGCGTTTGATAGACGGTAATTGGCGCAGGCCGGATGATCCCTGCGTCCTAATTGGCTGGAAATTAGCCCTGGGTCCTTGCCGGCAAGCCGACCTTCAGATTCCCACAGGCGATCAGCCAGCCATCGGGCGGCTTCGCGA